>JAPUKJ010000116.1 GCA_027295705.1 Ignavibacteria bacterium
GAAGAATGTTGAAGCCTATTTGGGATCTGGATGCCAAGCGTGACCTCGAAGGCTTTCTGAGTTACTTCCACAGCGATTACAGTGGTTGGTATAACCGCACTCCTTTACCGGATAGCAAACCTGCACTGCACAAATGGCTGATGCAGATGTACAAAAATAGAAAGACATTGGTGCACGATATTAGGCCTGTTGCGATCAAAATCCATGGCGACATTGCATTCGTGAGTGGAAATTGACCATTTATTTTCTTAGAATTAGCCTAGGTTTTTTCCTCACCTACATCCGGTTTTCTAGTCCCGCGTGTAAGTATGCCAGGGAATCAAAGTACATTTCAATTTGTTGACAAATCTGTGATGGATGTGTGCATTTTGTTTGTTGCTTCCTTGCACGAAAAGCATCAGACGAAACAACCGAGAATCACTGCAGTCTGAGGTTGATATGCTAACCATGCACAAAGCTGTCCTCGTGATATTTCTTTCCCACTTTGTGATCATACCTGCTGCTTCTCTCTCTCAGTCAGAGGCTGCGGATACTTCAATGATGTCACAGTATCAGTCTGTTCCAGCAAGGCCAGGCGAGCTGTGCACTGTGTGTGGAACTCCATTAACAGAGGATGATGTGGCTTTGATAGTCAAAGGACGAAGAGTTCCTCTGAACAAAGCTATGGTCAATGCATTTCTGCAGAACCAGGAAAAGTATTTTACCAAAATGCAACCGAGGGGGGCGTTGTTCCAGGAAGAGCTCGATGCTCCAGCAGGTACTGCTCTGGGGGGAGTGAGCTTGGGGTGGTTCCTCTTTGGATTATATGTGCTAGTGGCACTTATCTTCGGTGGAATGAGCGGATATGCTGCGGTAACAAAGGGATTGACGCCTATTCCTCATTTCTTCGTTGGTTTTGCGTTCAGTGCTTTCGGCTATCTCTATGTCTTGACTCGTGCGAGCCAGGTTGAGAAGGGAGAAATACCGTCAGGTTTGGTGAAAGTCCCAGCAACCAGCGCACCTGTCCCTTGCAAAACATGTGGATACACGAATCATCCGTCGGCAGAGAAGTGTGCTAACTGCGGGGCCGGCCTGAAACCGATTGTCCATTCGGACGTGACTCGAGTACGATGAGTTTCGGACCAAAAATTTGAAGGGCATCTACTGAAGGATATTCAACAATAGGCTAGCAATTATGTCAAAAGAGCGGAAAGAGCTTTCGTTCGGACAAAAGATCAAAGACCAAATTGTACAGGTTCTTCATTCAGGCAGCGGTCTGAATGAGCGTCCGTTGCTGAAGAAACACAACGAAAGCAACATTTCAGGATTTTTTATCATAGGTGACCTCGCGGGCGCGCCGGTCATCAAGTACGCTATGGCGCAAGGGTATGATGTGATTGAGCATATCGCCTCGCTGCCCTCTGCTATCGGTGGCAGCGATTCGGATCTCAATGATGTTGTAATCATCGGTGCCGGCGCCGCAGGGCTCAATGCGGCTTTGCAGGCGAAAGAGCGTGGAATGCGCTATCTAGTTTTAGAGAAAGAACAGATAGCGAACACAATCGAGAATTTTCCCGAGGGCAAGTGGGTGTACGCTGAGCCTGATAGTCAGCCCGCGAAGGGAAAACTCTGGCTGGACGGCGCTACCAAGGAAGACCTGACAAAGCGCTGGCATCAGATCATTGACGAGAACCATTTGAACATCCACAATAATGAGGGCGTCACAAAGTGTGAGAAGAAGGATGGCATCTTCCACATCAACACAACAAAAGGATCGTATCAAAGTAAGAGGGTTGTACTTGCGACTGGGCAGCGTGGCAACCCGCGCAAGCTGAATACGAAAGGAGAGGATCGCGAGCACCTCTATCATCGGTTATACTCACCTCGCAAGTACAAGAATGAAAAGATCATTGTTGTGGGTGGTGGCAACAGCGCGGTGGAAGCTGCGATCACGCTGAGCGAACAAAACAAAGTATATCTTTCGTATCGCGGCAAGGAATTTAGTCGTATTTTCAAGGACAACGAACGTAAGCTGAACGCCGCAATTGCAACAAAGAAGATCGAGCCGCTTCTTAATTCCAGCGTCACTGAGTTTGGCGAGCACCAGGCAACAATCAAGATCAACAGGGGTGCGGAAGACGAAGTCCGCCAGATTCCGTACGACCATGCATTCGTGTTGATTGGCGCTGACGTGCCACGGGCATTCCTTAAATCCCTCGGACTAAGAATGGAGAATGAGTGGGAGGGAAGCATCCTTCGCACCATCGGCTTCACGCTGCTCGGTCTTGTTGGCGTGTGGATTTTTGGTGTGAACTACGGTGGAGAGGCTTTAATCGGCAGCGTCGATCTATCGGTGATTCCAGGCTGGATCGGAGCACTGATCTGGGCGGTCGGACTTGCCGGATTGATTCGCTTCGGCGTCAAGGGTGATCGCTTTGCGTGGCTGGGTCTTTCGTTCTTCGTCTGGTACACAGTCTATGGCGCCAAGCTCGGCAATGGGCAAGAGTTCTGGCCGTATAGAGACTGGGGCTATAGGTTCTTATCATTCTTCGATCGCCCGTGGTCCTTTTGGTACACAGTCATGTACACATCACTCATGTCGATATTCGGGTTGCAAGCTCTGAAGCGGTGGGGACTTGATCGAAAGGACAAATTCCAGATTTGGCGATTTGTGAGCTTGCTAAGCTTTCAATGGATCTTCTTTTTTCTGATTCCGGAGTTCCTGTTCCAATCTGCGGTCGCAAATCAGTGGATTGGAGAGAAGCTCGCAACAGATCCCACGTTTGCTGACCAGGCGTGGCGCAGTTACGGCATCGTGTACGCGTGGCCGCTTTTCTTCTATACCTTCTTCTATAACCCACATGATGTGTGGGTTGTATGGGGAGTTTTACTTACATTTGTCATCATTCCTATCTTCGTCCTCTTCCACGGCAAGCGTTATTGTTCCTGGGTTTGTGGATGTGGTGGCCTCGCAGAGACTTTCGGTGATCGCTGGCGTCACCTCTCGCCAAAGGGAAAGACATCTATCAAATGGGAGTGGATGAATTTTGCGATACTTGGCATTGCTGCTCTTGTTACAGTGCTTGTCCTGGCAAAGGATTCCTACGCTCTGTTTACAGGATCCGCTGACCTTGGAATCCGTATCTATCGCATACTTGCCGATGTTTGGCTTGTCGGAATCCTCCCGGTAACACTTTATCCGTTCTTCGGAGGTAAGGTATGGTGCCGATACTGGTGTCCGCTGGCGAAGTTGATGCAGATCCAGTCGCAATTTCTTGCAAAGAGGAACAAAAGCAAGTTTGAGATTAACGCAAACGACAAGTGCATCGCCTGTAATGAATGTTCACGGAACTGTCAGGTGGGGATCGATGTGATGAGTTACGCCCTAAAGCAGGAGACTCTGGACAACGAAACCAGTTCGTGCATCGGCTGCGGGATATGCGTTACTGTCTGTCCAATGGATGTGCTCAGTTTTGGCAGCCAAAACGGTAATGGTCATTTGATACCTGTGAAGCTCAAAAGTGCGACAGGCGAGGTTCTAGGATAGGAATTGTGCACGTATCCCTGCTCAGGAAGTAAACCGTTTTTTTTGGCGAAACATTTACATAGATTCAGTTGTTAGACTGTTATACGCTCGCCCCGTGTACAAGAAGAGTATCCAAAGATGAAGCTTTCATTAAGGCGTTGGCAGATCTTAATCCTCAGTCCCATTATGGTGGTGCTTCTTGCTGCGGTTGGTTTCTTTCTCATGTCTCCGGGAAATCCGCAATCCGGGAAATCAACACAGGAGGTTTCTCAAAAAAACACTATTGAATCAGTGATTAATCAAAACCTCGCGGAAGGCAAAAAGCCGAATCGCCTCATCAACGAAAAGAGTCCTTATCTGCTTCAACACGCATTCAATCCTGTTGATTGGTACTCATGGGGGGAGGAGGCTTTTGAAAAAGCGCGCAAAGAGGATAAGCCAATCTTCCTTTCGATCGGGTATTCTACCTGCTACTGGTGCCATGTGATGGAGCGCGAGGTGTTCGAGAATGACTCGATTGCTGAGTTGATGAATCGCTACGTCATCAGCATCAAGGTGGATCGGGAGGAGCGACCGGATGTGGATCGCGTCTATATGGCGGCAGTGCAGGCCATGACGGGAAGCGGTGGCTGGCCGATGTCGATGTTCCTCACACACGACCTGAAGCCGTTCTACGGTGCAACGTACATCCCGCCTGAACCGAACTATGGCCGACCGGGATTCCCGCAAATTCTAGACCGTATCCATGAAATGTGGTCAACAAACCGAAAGCAGGTTTTGGACTCCGGTCAGCGACTTGCAGATCACCTGGAGCGGGCTTCCTCACCGGAGACGAAGACGGTTGAGCTGAGCAAAAAGGCACTCGAGCAAGGTTTTGATTCATACTCCAGAAGCTACGATCCCGTCGATGCTGGCTTTGGCGGTGCGCCAAAGTTTCCACGGCCGGTCTCATTTAACTTCCTTCTCCGCTATTACAAGCGAGCCCGCGAGCAAACGGCTATGGACATGACTCTTGAAACCTTGAAACGAATGGCGCATGGTGGCATGTATGATCACCTCGGTGGAGGGTTCCATCGGTATTCGACAGATAAGCGATGGCATGTTCCTCATTTCGAGAAGATGCTTTATGACCAAGCTCAATTAGTCATCTCGTATCTTGAGGCGTACCAAATCACCGGCGAGCGATACTATGCCGATGTCGCTCGCGATGTTCTGCAATACGTTCTTCGCATGATGTCTCATCCGGACGGCGGATTCTACTCTGCTGAAGATGCAGAGAGCGCTACTGACAAAGACAACCCCTCGGAAAAGGAAGAAGGGGCTTTCTACGTCTGGACAAAGAGTGAGATTGATGAAATCCTTTCACCAGATGAAGCAACGATCTTCAACCGTGCCTATGGAGTAGAAGAGGATGGGAATGTGGTTGCTGACCCGCACAATGTGTTCAAAGGAAAGAACATTCTCTTCGTCGCATATTCACCTGAGGAGATAGCGAAGCAGCTCAGCATGCCTCTTGACAAAGTCGAGGCGACGCTGGCAAATGCACGGCCAAAGATGTTTGACGCGCAAGAAATCAGGTTGCGTCCTCACCTGGACGACAAAATCCTGGTTTCATGGAACGGATTGATGATATCTGCCTTTGCGCGCGCGTATCAGGTGCTCGGCGATGAGCAATATTTGGAAGCGGCTGAAGGCGCTGGTGAGTTCATTTTACAGAGGTTACATAATCCGCAAACGCGAGTACTGCTGCGACGCTATCGAGACGGTGAAGCTCGATTTGAAGCGCATCTTGAGGACTATGCATTCTTCGTGCAGGCGCTTCTTGATCTCTATGAGGCCTCCTTTAACATCCGGTGGTTGAAAGTTGCTCTCGAGCTCACTGAAGAGCAAGTGCGGCTCTTTAGTGACAAAGACCGAGGCGGCTTCTATGATATTTCCGGTAGAGACGAATCTATTCTTATTCGGACGAAAGAAACCTACGACGGTGCAGAGCCCACGGGCAACTCGATTGCGATCCTCAACCTTCTTCGTTTGTCGCAAATGACGGGGCAAGAAGAATATCACGCTATGGCAAAAAAATCCTTGGAATATTTCGGCGAGCAGATGATGACGTATCCGCAAGGGATGCCACAATTCCTGGTTGCACTTGATTTCAGCCTTTCGAAACCAAAACAGATCATTATTGCGGGTAGGAGGAATGACGCCCATACTCTGAAACTGTTGAAAGAAGTGCATTCAAGATTCATTCCTAGCAAAATCTTGTTGCTTGCTGATAATGGAGAGGGTCAAAAAATCCTTGCTTCGCATGTTCCCTTTCTCGAAAGTGTGACAATGATAGATGGGAAATCGACTGCATATATTTGCGAGAATTACACATGTCAGCTTCCCACGTCCGACCTCTTGACAGTCGCAAAACTCCTGGATGAGTAATAGGAAAGTCTTGGCCCTTGAGCGAACGAAATTTCATGGCGACAAATAAGAATATGGAAGTTGAGCTGAAAAGTCATGAAAATCGTTCATACGAAACACAATATGTGCACGGGACGACACCGGAAGAGCAGAGCCGCCTGTCATTGCTTAATGGGCTGATATCGTGAGCTCAAGCTTTCTGAGGGGGAAAAGGTTCTCGATGTTGGGAGCGGACTGGCGCAGTTCACACGCTTGATGGCGCGAACCTTCGGCTCCACCGGCCAGGTGATTGGAGTCGAGGGAGATCCTAGCCAGATCAAAGAGGCAGTCAGACAATCCTCGGAGGTGTGAGAGCATGATTGCCAACTTCGCCGAGTTTTACAAAAGCGATGACGCGCGAAACCCGCAGGAAGTAGCCGACGCGATTTCGGAACTAATTGTAACACCTACCGGCCAGCGCCCACTCCGTACTGTTGTCGGCATCGATTATGGCGTGAGAAGATTAAATGAAAGAGCCGCTCCATTTCAGCGTGGACTGCTAGAGGCGCTGGGTATGCAGCAAATGGAGCAGCCGGTTTCGACCGCTAAAGAGGCTTGAGTATCGCCAACTTATATTCATTAATAAAAAAAGGAGTAAGAGCCATGAGCAACATAACTACTAATACAAGTGATAATGAAATGATTGAAAAGACTGTTCAGTTCTATATTGATGGAGCAAAGTCGGGGAAAGGGGATGACATGAAACCTGCGTTCCACACAGACGCGACGATCTTTGGTTATGCTGGCGATGAATTATTTGCCGGGCCAATACAGAGGCTTTTTGACTGGAACGATGACAATGGTCCAGCACCTGAACTCGAAGCAAGAATAGCCAATATCGATATCGAGGGTACTATTGCAACTGTTCGTCTTGAACTTGATAACTGGATTGGTCATAAATATACTGACTTATTTACGCTGCTTAAGGTAGA
>JAPUKJ010000117.1 GCA_027295705.1 Ignavibacteria bacterium
CTGGGGGATTCGTTGAACGTCGTGGCGAACGAATTGATAGTAATGGAGTGGCAGGCACGTGCATAAGAATGACAAACGAGCCTGCCTACACACGAGGGTGGGGCTTTGGTGTTTGTGGGGGATGACCCAACACACCACGACCCCTCACGGACCGTCACCGCCAGGGGTCGGAATGACCCGATGCTGTGTCCAGCAACATCAGAAGGATCACATCCAAAGCATGAATAGACTAAGGTAGGCGCTCACGTACCACCATCCCTCGAATGGGGAGGGTTTTGTTGTTGATCGAATGCAAAGGTCCCTCTTCCGAGGAATAGCGGAAGCCTGCTCAATCTGGTTTCCTAAGGGTATGCATTCCAACGAAGCCAAATTATCAAGGGCAATAATATAGACGATTCGCCTTCATGGGCCCCGAACGGCCGACATCTCGTATTCAGTTCAATTAGAAGAGGCAAAAGTCAGTTATATATCATTACCAGCGAGGGAGCGGGACTGGAAAAAATTTCATCGGTTGGCGCTCACCTGAGTTCGCCTTCTTGGTCGCCGTTTAAACCCTAATCAACGAAAACAACAGTGTTATTTCAGCAAAGGAGTTACCGCATGCATCGAGCCATTCATATCCTTTCACTCATCAGTCTCATCAGCCTTTCTTTCGGAAGTCTCACAGGATGCGGGGAAAAACGAATTCATGTCTCTACCCTTTCCGGAGCTCCAGGCGATGAAATTGCTGCCTTGCCACCAATAGATGAAGCAATATCCTCAGAGACATCAGGTCTATCAGAGGCTTCGGTGAATGAGTCAACGTTATCGGGTCAAAATTCTGCTGTCGAAGAAAATTTGATGGAATCGCAGACCTCTGACATAACCAATGAACCCATCAACATGGCACATGAACCCAGTGTCCTTCCAAGCCAGGATGGAACTCCAGAATCCGCTCTCCCCGATCCTATAGCGTCCGCACAAGAATCTGGACTTCCTGGAAATGACGGGTTGTTGGATCCTCTGAGAGAAGGGCAAGACTTTAAAGCACAATCCAGCTCATCGCCCAGCGAAGACTTCCAAGAACCAACCAGAACTCAATATTCTGATCCGATTCCCTCACCGTTGACGGAGAATCCTGCTACAGAATTAGACAATGCTTTTTTGGGAGAAGACGTTGAACCGGTTCAGGACGTGTTTCAAATTGCTAAGGCAGAACCCTCAGATGGCCTGCAAGATCAGATGAACCGTCTCAAAAAAGAAGAACTCGCAGCCGCAAATGCAGGCCTCGAAGATGTTTTCTTTCAATTTGATAGTTGGGCACTTACCCAAGAAGGCAAGCAATCGCTTCAACGCACGCTCGCGTGGTTTGAGCAGGATTCTGCCTCGAATCTCATTATTGAAGGACATGCTGATCAACGTGGCACGCAAGCCTACAACATGGTCTTGGCAAAAAAACGGGCTGTTGCGGTTCAAGAGTATCTTGCACAATTAGGCGTCGACGCATCACGTCTTGCGGTTATCACCTATGGAAAAGACAAGCCGTTCTGCCAAGATTCCACAGAAGTCTGTCATCAACTCAACCGTCGAGGACACCTTCTTATCCCCAATCAGTAGTCTTTGACCGTTGTGCACAACAATATCATGGAGGATGAAAGACGCTGTGAAACATGAAGTACATGGAAAATTCGTGTTCAAAGGACTAATCATTGGGTGTGTATTCGGAGTATTCGGAACCGGATGCGTGGCTCAAAAAGCTGACTTACAAAAAATTCATAAAGATCTTGATCAGCAAATCACTGCAATTCGAGTTGAAAAAAAAGAGCTTGAGGAACAAATAAAGGCGGCTCGAGAAGCCATTGCGGAATCACGAAATTTGATTTCTGCACAAAAAACAGAAATGGGCAAAATGCGAAGCGATATGGCTCCTATGAATCAGCAAATCAAACTTCTGCGCGAACAGGATTTAACCCGTTTGTATGGGAATTTTGAGGACGTGGAGAAAAAAATATCGGACCTTAGAAAAACCTTTGAGGCTCATGAGAACAATTTTTCGACGACGACAGGAACGCTTCAGTCCGACGTCCAATCGATCCAAGCCACTATGCAATCCCATGGGGAACAATTGCAAACAATTCAAACCAGAAATACGACATTCGTCCAGCAAGTTGATGAAAACAACGAGGCAATAAATACACAATTGACAGCTTTTCAAGCTGCCTTTGAACAATTCAAAAAGGCTTTAACCGACATTGGAACGGAAATCGCCGCAGAAATGCATCGGGCATCCTCTGCAGAAACACAATTGTCTACCGACATCAGTAATCACGTTCAACAAATCTCAGCAGATCTGGCTAATCAACAACAGGCCTTTCATTCTGTATCGGATAGTCTGTCACAATCACTCCTCGAGCTGAAGGCAACCCTTGCTCAATCAGGAACCCTCTTGGGCACTCAACTAGATGAACAAGCTACCCGTCAGACCGAATTAGCCCAGCAGATCGCATCCTTACAAGAAAAACTCGAAACAGATACTCAAGCTTTACGGACGTTTCTAGAAAAAGATGTGAACGTCGCGATAGACCAATT
>JAPUKJ010000118.1 GCA_027295705.1 Ignavibacteria bacterium
GATGACGAAAAACAAAAAGCCCGGATTGGAATTTACGTTGTTCTTCTTGAAGCTATCAATGATACAGGAGGAGTTATTGAAACAGCCAAGGGTGCGGTCGTGTTGGCTGCGAGGCTGTGAGTTTTGCTCCTTCTGAGTTCATTTTCCATTAACTAGAATTCTCTCCATATCTTTACGCGCTAACCTGTTCAACTGCCATTCTTTCACATGAGTTGCACCAATGCGCTTGTAGAAGTCAATTGCGAATTGGTTCCAATCGAGTACTGCCCATTCCATCCGGCCACAATCACGGCGGTGGGCTTCAGCTACCATAGCCTTGAAGAGCGTGTAGCCAACGTTTCTTCTCCGGTATTCCGGTAACACGAACAAGTCCTCCAAGTATAGAGTAGGCAACGCAAGAAAGCTGGAGTACGTTTCAAAGACTATTGCGTAACCGGCAGCTCGGCCATCCACCTCGGCGAGGTACGCGTCAAACCGAGGACGTTCACTGCACATGTCGTCAATGAGACGGGACTTTGCTGCTGCGTCGGGTGGGGAAAGCTTTTCGTACTCAGCAAGTGCATCGACCAACGAGAGAAATGCTGCGCTATCATCCCGGACTGCCTTCCGGATCTGTGCGTGTGAATCCATGAGTGCGTTCCTTTATGGCTATGTTTGCAATCAGTCCGAGAATAGTCCACCAAACAATTCCAAGTGTCGCTGAGGACACTACTGTTCCAATCATAGAAAAGAATACAAAGGCAGTCAGCAAAACTGCCAGTGTCTTGAAAAGTGCTCTGATGCGATAATCCCGTGTCCTGATTGCCCTCCTGATTGTGACAATGACCAACGATATAACAAAACCTATGTAAGCTCCACCCACCAACCAGCCGTTGTCCAGTATGGTCTGCAAGAAATCATTATGCCACGTTGCGGGAGGTCTTGCTGCAAAGGCGGCTGATGCGTTTGCAGGAAGAATGTGACAGAAGGATTCAGGGCCAAATCCAAACGTCGGGACACTGGAAAGCAGTTTTGCGCCTGCACTCCATAATGGATAACGATCTATGTGGTTGCCGGCCATTATCCACTCGAATTCGAGCCAGAGCACTCGAGGACTGATCACAAGCATCGCTCCCACAAAAAGTGTCCAGGCAAAGATGGCCTTTGGACGTGACACGAGGACCAGCACTAGGCTCCCCACAACGAGAGCGTCGACGGGTGCCATGAGTGCAGCAAATACAACGGCAAGCATAATGGGAAGTGCGAGGGTAACGACAATTAAATTTTCTGCTCCAACAAAACCCTCTTTGGCATCATCTCTTTTCGTTCTGGAAAGCATGTGACCAATTCCCATGATCGCCGCGAGCACTAAGAGACTAGCAAAGGTTGTGTTTCCCTTATACAGCGCCTCGAGATACCCGGATTCCTGATAAATAAATCGGGCGATGCCTGCACTGGCGGCAAGAGATGCCGAGAACAGAAACGAACCGCCGATTAACTTCATATCTTTGCACGAGAAATTGAGGCTGCAAGCTACGGGGAATAGAAGAGCATGCCAATGTTTCGCAAGATATCTTAAACTTGTGTCTTTGAAAGGGGAGAAAATAATGGAAACGACTACACCACCTACATAGATTCCCCAGAGCAATAGAGTGAGAGAGAATTCTTTCCTCTTCTTCGATTCGACGGATGGGGAAAAGAAGATCCCCCGGTTGCGGTCTTTCATTCGACCGAAAATGTACAATAAAACAAGCAAGGCGGCAGAAAATTCTATTAACGCAGTTGACCAGAAAGAGGCCGCAAATAAGAGGGCGAAAAGGAAAATAGAAAGGCGATTCTCCCACGAGAATGAATCGCCGGAGAGGGCACGAAGTATTCGTTCACTTGGCAACACGAAAGGGGGAATTTACTGAGCCGTTGACAGGGAACTGCTGGTAATGAGCAACAGAATGAGAAAGCACTTCTTCAACGAGCTCTCCCTAGAATTTGTTGATGGATGCGGCAGTCAAGATAGTTCATTTGGAATGGATGTACAAGCAACGCTAATTACATGAATGATTTTCCGAAGTTGGTAAACACTGACAACTGAGGTTCCTTGACAGTTTAAAGAACATTGCGGATATTCATTTCGCTTCGCTGTTAAATACCGTTTACTTCTCTACAAAGTTGCTTCGCCATGAAGAAATCCTCAAACTCAGACTATCTCTTCGGAGTCAATCAGACCGAGCTTGAACGGCTGCAATTTCAACACAGCGTCTGGAAACCCGTGACGGACAAGTTCTTCGACAGGCTCAACATCCGACAAGGTTGGAAATGCCTCGATGTCGGGGCCGGTCCTGGTTTGGTTGCTATGGACTTGCGTACGCGCGTAGGTGATCATGGTGAGGTTACAGCGCTTGAACCCTCAGCCTTCTATCTAGACTGGTTCCGGGGCCAGTCAAAGAAGAAGGGATTGACGAACATCAAGTACATCGAGGGGACAGCTGAAGAGGCTGACCTTGCCGAAAATTATTTTGACTTTGTTTTTTCGCGATGGGTAATCAGCTTTGTGCCTGATCCGGAAAAATTTCTAATCAGACTGATCGCGTCACTTAAAAAAGGTGGCATTCTTGCCTTACAGGATTACTATTATGAAGGGTTGTCGCTTTATCCTCTTGGGGGTACGTTTGATCGGATGAGAGATGTAGTGCAAGCGTACTACCGCTCCCGCGGTGGCGATCCCTACGTTGCTGGAAAGGTTCCGGGGATATTCAGGAAGCATGGACTTCGCGTGATTGATTACACGCCGAATTGTCTCGCGGGCGGACCGGAGAGCGGCATCATGGAATGGGCGCACAAGTTCTTCAGCGTCCACACACAAGCCATGATTGATAAGGGCATCATTCAGCAAGAGGAAGGTGATGCCATGCTCGCAGATTGGGAGGTCCATCGAGAAAATCCTGACGCGATTTTTTTCTCACCCATAGTGGTTGATATTGCAGCAGTTTTTTCGAGTTGACGCGAGTATCGGGCAAACAGACCTAGAAGTAATCTATGGAGCTCTTCATATTTGGCCGCAAAAATAGCATATTGTTCATTGTGT
>JAPUKJ010000119.1 GCA_027295705.1 Ignavibacteria bacterium
GCGGTTGGGGCTTGGTTACGTGCATTCTCGCTGCGACAATATCTTCAACAATCTACCTGTTCTTTGGCGGCTTCCGCGCTGACATTTATACTGATGTGTTCGAATTCGTGTTAATGTTTGTCGGTTTTGCCGTGATTCTTCCGTTTGCCTATGTGAATTTCGGTGGCTTTGAATTCATTAAACAGAATGTTCCTCCTCTACATCTCACATGGGACGGTGGAAATTCAATTCAGTTTGTGCTGGTGTGGTTCTTCATTGCCCTCTGGACGCTAATCGATCCCTCGTTCCATCAGCGATGTTATGCCGCAAAGTCAGGTGCAGTGGCGCAAAGAGGAATCTTCATCTCTATTCTCTTCTGGTTTGTCTTTGATGCCATGACTGCCACCGCGGGTCTATATTCACGAGCTGCTCTTCCACAACTTGACCAGCCAATGATGGCCTTTCCTCTGCTCGCAGAGCTCACACTGCCGCCGGTTGCCAAGGGGGTGTTTTATGTCGGCATGCTTGCAACGATCATGTCGTCGCTCAACACTCTTGCGTTTGTCTCTGCCACTACGATCGGAAGAGATATCATCTGGAGGGTTCGAAGAGAGGAGAATGAGCTAAACGTCAATCTCTATACGCAGTGGGGATTGTTCGCGACAGCTATCCTCTCAATTGTGTTTGCGATCCTTATCCCATCTGTCATACGCCTCTGGTACACGATCGGTACAGTAATTATCCCGGGTCTCTTGATTCCTCTTGTGTCAAGTTACTTTGACAGGTGGAAAGTTTCAGCCCGGTATGCCTTTCTTGCAATGTTGTTTGGATGGGCAACATCCTTTGCCTGGCTGATAATCGGATGGACGAAGGAGTTGGGTAGTTCCTTGCACTATCCCCTAGGTATTGAGCCTATGTATCCTGGCCTCGTTGTTTCGCTGCTTGTGTGGGGAATCGGGAAGACTCGATCGGATTCGGCTGCATTGGAATCTTGAGGAATAAGAAAAAAATTGTGCGCAATATCAGACACGTGCTCTTGGAGAAGAGTCTTGTTTAGCCCCAGTTCTTGGCTTATGTGATCTGGTATTGCTGTATTTTTGTGTAGAGAGTTTTCAGGCTGATGCCGAGCACCTTGGCAGACTCGGTCTTGTTGCCCCGGAAGCTTTCTAAGACGCCCTCGATATGGAGCCGATCAATCTCTTTCAATGGTACAGCTGTGCCGATTTTCTCCTGTCTGCGGATGCCTGCTGGTAGGGATGTGGGACCTGTTGGGAGTGAGACGTCGTGTGGCTGGATCACGTTGTCTTGGCATAGTATTGCAGCTCTCTCTATGACGTTCTCGAGCTCACGGATGTTGCCTGGCCAATGGTATTCCATCAGCATCTCTACAGCTTTTGGCGAGATATCCTTTTTGACTTTCGTTTTCATCTTGTTCTGAAGGAACGAAGCAATGAGAATCGGGATGTCCTGTTTCCTCTCGCGTAACGAAGACATCTCGATGGTAATAACATTGATCCTGTAAAGCAGATCCTCACGGAATCGTCCTGCCTTTACTTCATCTTTCAGATTCTTGTTTGTTGCCGAAAGGATTCTGCAATCGGCCTTCAAAACAGTGTTCCCACCGACCCTTCTGAATTCTCCGCTTTGAATGAACCGAAGGAGTTTCGGCTGGACCATCAGGCTCATGTCGCCAACCTCATCGAGGAAGAGCGTCCCCTTGTTTGCGATCTCTACAATACCTTGTTTTGTTGTATCAGCGTCGGTAAATGCACTTTTCTCCTGGCCGAAAAGTTCGCTCTCGATCAGAGTATCTGCGATTGACGCACAACCTACGGCAACAAGCGGCTCATTGCTACGCGTACTGTTTTGGTGGATGAAATTTGCAATGAGTTCTTTTCCCGTCCCAGTGGCGCCTTGGATGAGAACTGTTGATTCTGTCGGAGCTACTTTTGCAGCCATCTGCAACACCTTTGCAAATGCTTTGCTCTCGCCAACCATGTCGCCGCTGGCTTGTAACCTGCGGAGTTGGCTCTTCATAACAACATTCTCGAGAGCGAGCTGTCGCCGTTCAAGTGCACGTTGTACTGTTGTCAGCAGCTTATCGCTCGTTGAGGGTTTACTGATATAGTCGTATGCACCAAGCTTCATACACTCTACGGCTATTTGTACATCGGCGAATCCCGTCAACATGATGACTTCAATGGCTGGGAAGCTTGCCTTAATGAATTTCAACACCTCAATGCCGTCAAGGTTCGGCATTTTGACGTCGCATAGTACAACGTCGTACGGGTTGGTCTGGGCTGCATTAATAGCTGTCACGCCATCCAGAGCGGTGTCGACCGTGAAATCGGCACGAGAGAGAAGCGATGAAAGCAAATCGCGAAATTCTTCTTCATCGTCGGCGACGAGGATGGAGAACTCTTTCTTCATCATATCTACCAGCTGGGCACGCGGATGATTACAAAATCAAATTTTATATAGACAAAACCATCTTGAAAGTCAACAAAGCGAATTCCGCTTGCGGTTGCTTCATTGCTTCTTAGAGCTGTAGTTCTTAACTTGAGAAACCAAAGTCGCGACGCCCTGAACGATTAATAGCTCATCCCATGAAGCTCACCGAGAAGTTCATCCGAACACTTCCGAAAGTTCTCCTTCATGATCATCTGGATGGTGGATTACGACCGGAAACTCTTGTGGATCTTGCGAAAGCATCTAGGTATCGTAAGCTTCCAACGTTTGATCCGGGCGAACTTGCTCGCTGGTTTCGTCGTGATGCGCGCCGCGGGAGCTTGGCACTTTTCCTCGAGGGGTTCGCTCATACCGATGCCGTAATGCAGACGGACGAAGGACTCGAACGAGTTGCCTATGAAATAATGGAGGATATGTATAATGATGGGGTGGTCTATGTCGAAACACGATTTGCACCGGTATTCCACACGAAGCGGGGACTCTACTCGGATCAGGTGGTCAGCGCTGTCCTGAAAGGGCTTGAACGTGGTCGCAAAGACTTTTGCGTGGAGTTTGGCCTCATCATCTGCGCAATGAGAAACATGCAACTCTCCCAGGAAATGGCCGAGTTAGCAGTGGATTTCAGGGAGCGGGGTGTAGTTGGCTTTGATCTTGCAGGCGAGGAAGGAGGGTTCCCGCCAAAGAAGCACGTGGATGCGTTTCACTATATCCAGAGGCAGAACTTCAACATTACGGTCCACGCGGGTGAAGCGTTCGGTAAAGAGAGCATCTGGCAGGCGATTCAGTGGTGCGGTGCACATCGCATCGGGCATGCAACTAGGTTGATTGAAGATATCGGGGTCGACAAGAATGATTCTCAAAAGGTTGTGAAGATGGGTTATCTTGCCCAGTATGTGCTTGACAAGAGGATCCCACTAGAGATTTGTCTTACAAGCAACATCGATACCGGCGCTGTGAAAAGTTTGCAGAAACACCCGTTTGGGTTACTGCACAAGTATAAATTTCGGGTTACGTTGAACACTGACGATCGTCTGATGAGCAATACATCGATGACTAAGGAGCTAAAGATTGCACATCAGGTGTTTAAGCTCAACTTTGATGATCTCGAGAAAATCACCATAAACGCCATGAAAAGCGCGTTTATTCCGCATAACCGGCGGATACGGCTGATCTATGACGTCATCAAACCAGGATACGCTAAGGCGAGAAAAAAACTGCCCCGGTGAACGGTTGAGAAATCCATTTATAACACTGTGAAGCAAGCGTGGTTGTTACTGGGAGTGTTAGGTGTGTCAGGATGCGTTGGCTCGTATCCGTACGTCGTGATGAACGACGGTTGCTTGTGCGAGCGTTTTGTTCAAAATGAATTGGGCGGTGAAGTTGTATACATTTTTTCCGCTAAGTACAGAGTAGACGAATCAATCAGTACGACGATCGAGGTGGAGATTCACAACAACTCGCTTGATACTGTTGATCTTTCAAATGCACACATCAAGGTTAGCTCCCGTAACGTACAGTATCAGTACAACGACAGGTTTCTTCCCGTTACGATTTCTTTTATCCCTCCGGGAGAACAAAGGACACTGATTCTTACAGGAGAATCTGTAGGCCGGACTGGAGATGATCTATGGCTGAAGATTGCAGGTGAGGAACTTATAGTGACATTGAAGGACGTGTATCTTGGCCAACAGAAGTTGAGCAGACAAGCCATCAAATTGGTTCCACACAATCCCAAACTTCGAAGTTAACAAATGAATCTATACCTTGCCCGACATGCTAGTGCAGGCAAGATTGGAGGGGGAGTAAGTCGCGATGCCGACAGATCTCTCACTGTTAACGGTAAAGAGGAGGCAGAGTTGGTTGGGAAGACATTGGCACGGATTGAGCCTTCTATTAGCGCGGTCGTAACGAGTCCTCTGGTTCGAGCAGTGCAGACTGGGAAAATCATAGCAAGACAGATGAGTAATCATCTGGTTTTCAAATCCTCCGTAAATCTGAGCCCGGGCTTTAGACACAAAGCCCTTCTGGAAGAGCTGCTTGCTATAGGCGGCAATATTTTGGCAATCGGCCATGAGCCAGATATGAGCAAGATTGTTTCATACCTTATTGCTGATTCCTCGGCCGCCTCAATTCGTATGGAGACTTCCGCGGTTGCTAACGTTGAATTGACGTCAAGCGCCTCAAATTATGACGCACAACTCAAATGGCTCTTGACGCCAGCACTGATCAGAAGAATTCACCCTCAGGTTTAAGGAGATTGCAATGGACCTCACCGTAGTCCGGATTGAGAAACCGGAAGAGATGAACTTCATCCTCGGGCATTCACATTTTATTAAGACTGTTGAGGATCTGTATGAGGCGATCGTGCAGACCAACCCTGCGATGAAGTTTGGCATAGGTTTTTGTGAATCTTCGGGACCTGCGCTGGTCCGTTATGTCGGCAACGATGAAAGGCTGATTGAGATTGCACAGAAAAATGCAATGGCGCTTGGGGCTGGACACTCGTTCTTGATTTTCATGGAAGGAGGCTTCCCGATCAGTATATTGAATACCATCAAAAATGTTTCTGAGGTCTGTCGTATCTTTTGCGCGACTGCAAATCCAACTGAGGTGATCATTGCAGAGACGGAACAGGGGCGCGCCATACTTGGCATCGTTGATGGCATTAAGACGAAGGGGATTGAGGCTGACGCGGAGATTTCAAGTCGCAAAGAGTTGCTCAGAAAAATCGGTTACAAATTGTCATAGGTGTTATTCCGTAGTTTGTGTGGGGGTGAGAGTACGTTTGTCCCAGATTGTAACAAGATGAATTTAACGTACTTAACGTAAACTCAGTACAGGATTCAAACAATGATTCGGATTGCCACGATCCTTTTCATTCACTTCTTTCTTCTCGTCGGCTGTAGTCCGAGCGAGGAAGACATCCGGCGCATGGTCCGTGATGAGATGGGATCGGCAATGGAAAGGTCAAACATTAGGCCAGTTGAAGTGGTGGGTCCGTATAGCCCTGCAGCGAGAGTTGGAAATTTTCTGTTTGTATCTGGCCAAATCGCCATCGACCAGGAGACAGGGAGCTTGAGAGATGAGAATATAGAAGTTGAAACACGCCAGGTGCTCGATAACTTGACTAGGATCCTGCGCTCAGCGGGCTTCGACTCCTCGCATGTCGTCAGATCGACCGTGTATTTGAAGAACATGGATGATTATGCTAAGATGAACCTGATCTATGGTGGGTATTTCCAGGAAGGCGGCTATCCCTCCAGAGTTACGGTTGAAGTTAGCGATCTTCCTCGGAGGGCAAACGTGGAGATATCGCTTATAGCTCATAAGTGAACACCATTGGGGGTTGAAGACGAGCAAGCGGAAATGATTTCTTGTTACCATAATTAACAGGTTTCGTCATACCGGGACAACTTATGGCAGACGTAATGGAAAAGGTTTCCTTTGACAAGAAGACCATCAGAGCTCCTCGTGGGACGGATCTTAATTGTAAGGGCTGGATACAAGAAGCTGCCCTACGGATGTTGATGAACAATCTGGATGCGGAGGTTGGCGAGAAACCAGAGGAATTGATCGTGTATGGGGGAACTGGTAAGGCAGCGCGCAACTGGGAATGTTATCATGCGCTTCTTCGCAGTCTTAGGGATCTCGAGAATGACGAGACGCTTCTCGTTCAGTCGGGGAAGCCCGTGGGCATATTCAAAACGCATGAGGATGCACCAAGGGTGCTTATCTCCAACGCAATGCTTGTTCCCAGGTGGGCGACATGGGATGAATTCCGTCGACTTGATGCGTTGGGTCTAACGATGTATGGACAGATGACTGCCGGTAGCTGGATCTACATCGGCACGCAGGGGATTCTGCAAGGGACGTACGAAACGTTCGCGTCCTGTGCGGACAAATATTTTGGTGGAAGTCTTGCCGGAAAATTGCTTGTGACTGCGGGTCTCGGGGGGATGGGAGGAGCTCAGCCGCTCGCGGCGACGATGAACGGAGCAGCGTGTTTGGCAATTGAGGCCGATCGCTCGCGCATTGAGAAGCGTTTGAAGACTGGCTATGTAGACGAAATGACAGAATCCCTCGACGAGGCACTGCTCATGCTTCAAACGGCGAGGGAACTCAAAGAAGCGAAATCAGTCGCGCTGCTTGGCAATGCTGCTGAGGTATTGCCAGAAATCAATTCCCGTAACATTAAAGTTGATGTGTTGACAGATCAAACTTCAGCGCATGATACATTGAATGGCTATGTGCCTGCCCACATGCTGTTTGAAGAAGCGCTCGAGCTTCGAAAATCTGATCCCGACAAATATGTTAGACTTGTTCAAGAGTCAATTGTTGAACACATAAAGGCAATGCTTAGTCTTCAGAAGAAGGGCGCAATTACATTCGATTACGGCAACAACATTAGAGGCGAAGCATTTGCAAATGGGCTCAAGGACGCGTTCAATATTCCAGGGTTCGTGCCTGAATATATCCGACCACTTTTCTGTGATGGGAAGGGGCCGTTCCGCTGGGCAGCCCTTTCCGGCGACCCTGAGGATATTTATCGCACGGATCGTGCGTTGATGGAGACATTTCCAGATAACAGGGCACTGTGCCGCTGGATCAAGAAGGCGCAGAAGCACGTGCGTTTTCAGGGTTTGCCTGCACGGATCTGCTGGCTCGGGTATGGCGAGCGGGCCAAAATGGGAAAGATCTTCAATAACTTGGTCGCTTCTGGTGAGGTCAAAGCGCCCATTGTCATTGGTCGGGACCATCTTGATTGTGGCTCTGTTGCTTCGCCTAATCGCGAGACAGAAAAGATGAAAGATGGCAGCGATGCCATTGCTGACTGGCCAATTCTTAATGCATTGCTTAACGCAACTGGCGGGGCAAGCTGGGTAAGTGTTCATCACGGAGGCGGTGTCGGGATGGGTTTGTCGATACATGCCGGTATGGTTGTTGTCGCAGATGGCACGAAGAAAGCGGAGGCACGCCTGCAACGAGTTCTCACATATGATCCGGGTACAGGTATCGCTCGACACGCTGATGCAGGTTACGACCGGGCGATCGAAAATGCAAGAAAGTGGAAAGTAAAGATACCAATGCTGGGATGAATACAGTAGCATTCCTGCGGTATCAGCCGACCGAATCGACCTGCATTTTTTCCTTCAAGAATTGATACAACAGAATTCTCAAAATGCCACTCTCGGCCGTATTGGCCTTTGCGCGCAATGTCGACATGGCGAGATAGTCTACAGTGCCACTGGCAGCACGTTCTATCTTTGCAGGCTGTCGAAGACTGACTCTCGGTTTTCCAAGTATCCACGTCTACCCGTTCTCTCCTGCGATGGATTCGATAGAAAAATGCTCAGCGAGGAATCCCGTGATGAATCCTGACGATGAGTGAATCCCTCTGTGCAATGTAACGTATCTATATCTATTATCCCTTGTTTGATCGTTTGAGACTTGCTATGGCTTTTCCGTATGAATGACGTCATGACGATGGTTGTTGTGAAAGTTTCGTAAGGTGAGCACGTTGAAATTCATCGTTGTTCTCTTACTGACTTTCAGCTCGCTTGTTCTTGGACAGCAAATCTCTCACTTCAATGCGAGTCTTGACCTTGACTTCGAGTCCGCGGAGAAAACAGTTGAACTCTACAAAGGGCTCTCAGGTCGACCACAGGAGATCGCTCAATTGCGTGGAAGCCGCATTGCGCTGGCAACAACTAGTCTGCTTGCGCAGCGTGTGCTGGACGTCCGTACTTTGGAAGCTAGCCTCGAAGATGCTAAATTCGATCAGATATCCGGCGATGATGTCTTTAGGATGAGAGAAGCACGAAGTACCGTCGACGCCATCGAGGAGTTGCTGATCGAAATCAAGCGACGAAACTTTGCTCGCAGGGTGACCTCGACGGTGGAACAACTCTTCCCGGCTGATGCACGCATTGCTACATCTATTCCAATCTATTTTGTTGCTTTCGGCCACCATAACATTAATGCCTATGTCAGGCGTGTGACTTGGAGAGGCGACACACCCCTGTTCGTCGGTGAGGGCGAAGGTGAGCTGACGATCGTTGTGAATCTTGCCAGGGCCGTTTATTCTGGTAAGACGGTTGATGAGAGGTTCATCGGCACACTCAGTGTGGTTGCCCACGAAGTGTTTCATGCAGCTTTCGGTGTATACAAAGATAATTCGCCAAACTGGCGAGAATACTACGCGAAGCATAGGACATATGTCCATCAACTTCTTGACCTAACCCAGAACGAAGGAATTGCGCACTACTTAACGTTCCAGCAGCGTTTCCATGGTTACATTCCACCGGACTGGAATCAAAAGGTGCGAACTTCTTTCGAGCGCTTTAATGAGAGTGCTGAGGAGCTTCTTTCATCAAGCATTACGCCACATCGGGCCGGTGAGTTGATCCGTAGGTCCAACACAGCGAGTTACTGGGATAGTTACGGCGCGATTACCGGACTTTTCATCGCGAGGCAAATAGATCAAACGCTTGGCCGTTCATTGCTTGTGGAAACGGTAGCCACAGATCCGTTTGACTATTTTTGGAAGTACATTACTCTGATGCAACGAGACAGTAATCTGCCTAGACTCTCCGAGGATATAATACAACTCGTAGAACGATCTCGCTGATACCTGGCTAATGTTTCTTCGTGGTTGTCTGCTGATCGTGCGGCTGCGCTTGCAGATGCCTTCGTCTTTTCTTACCTTTCAGCGCTTCTCGAAAGTTCCGACCGGTTTTGCATCTCTAAATTTTCCTGCTTCTCAGCAGGGTGGAGTTGGGTTGAATCTCTTCATAAAAGGCATCTCCCAATTGGTGACGGTAGCCTCTAATGGGAAGAGGACGAAAACATGTAGCGAGATGCATGAACTCGGCATCTTAGACGAGGCTGGAGTGCTGTGCCTCAAAGGGAAAATTGACTGGATTGGCAGGATGAGGGAGTGGAACAGGTCCCTCCCTGATGCTTTCCCCGAGATTGATGCGGGCGGCAAAGTGGTCATGCCCGGATTCGTGGATTCGCACACCCATATGATGTTTGCCGGTAGTCGCGAGCATGAGTTCTCCCTTCGTTCGCAAGGGGCAACCTACCAACAGATTGCTGAGCAGGGGGGTGGGATCCTCAATACTGTTCAGCATGTGCGCGTTGCAAGCAAGAGAGAGCTGAAGAAGACGACCTCCAGGTATCTGACGGACATGATGAGACATGGTACAACGACTGTGGAGATCAAATCCGGTTACGGGTTGAGGATGGATTCTGAAATCAAAATGCTGGAAGCGATTAACGAGCTAAAAAATGAAGAGATAATGACAATCGTACCGACGTTTATCGGGGCGCATGCTGTACCGCCAGAGTACAACGGTGGCTCGGATGTCTATGTGAGAAAGATTACTGATGAAATGATTCCCTATATCGGAAAGAAAAACCTTGCTGCGTTTTGCGATGTGTTTTGCGAGAAAGGATATTTTGAGCTTGACGAGGCGGAGCGTGTCCTGGTGAAGGGGAAGAAATTTGGCATGTTGCCCAAGATTCATGCTGACGAGTTGACACCGCTCGGAGGCGCACAATTGGCAGCTAAAGTAGGTGCGGTATCTGCTGACCATCTTGAAAACGTGACCGATAAGGGGATCGCAGCACTGCAGCGCTCAGATGTCGTTGCCACCCTGCTGCCGGGTGTTTCGTTCTTCTTGGGCCATGGCTATGCGCCTGCAAGGAGGCTGATCGATGCCGGTGTCCCAGTTGCAATCGCCACTGATTTCAACCCTGGTTCGTGCATGTCATACTCCATGCCGATGATGATGACAATTGCCTGCACGCAGATGCAGATGACGCCTGAAGAAGCTCTGACAGCTTCTACCGTGAACGCCGCTGCGGCACTGAACATGTCATCAACCGTCGGGAGCATCGAGATAGGCAAGAACGCCGACTTGATTATAGCTGATATTCCTGACTATCGATTCATGGCGTACCACTTTGGCACCAATCATGTTTGGAAAACGATTAAGAACGGGACCATCTTGGAATTCTAACAACTGGAGCTTGAATGACAAAAATTGTTGAATGTGTTCCGAATTTCAGTGAGGGAAAAAATATCAAGACGATAAATGCTGTTAGCGGAGTAATCAACGCTGTTTCGGGAGTGAAACTTGTTAGCGCAGAACCAGACAAAGACTACAATCGAACAGTGGTTACCTTTCTGGGCAATCCTGCTGGAGTTGCTGAAGCAGCTTTCCAAGCAACGAAGAAGGCTGCTGAGTTGATCGACATGAGACAGCATAAAGGTGAACATCCTCGCATGGGCGCCACGGACGTTGTGCCGTTTGTTCCGGTGTCGGGAGTGACAACTGAAGAGTGTGTGAAGATCGCACACACATTCGGAGAGCGAGTCGGGAGGGAACTTGGCATCCCGATTTATCTCTATGAAGAAGCTGCGACACGTCCGGAGCGACGAAATCTTTCCAACATTAGAAAGGGAGAGTACGAGGGACTAGCCGAAAAATTGAAAGATCCCGCTTGGAAGCCCGATTACGGTCCGGCGGAGTTTAATCCGAAGTCGGGTGCAACAGTAACCGGTGTTCGAACATTTCTTATTGCGTACAACGTTAACCTGAACACCAATGATGTGAAGCTTGCACACGAGATTGCACTACGCATACGTGAGAGTGGTAGGGTAAAGAAAGATGAAAAGGGAAAGCCTGTGCTCGATTCAGAAGGGAAGAAAATATCCATCCCCGGAACGCTGAAAGCGGTGAAAGCAATGGGTGTGCTGCTCGAGGCTCACAACATTGCGCAGGTTTCTATTAACTTGGTGAATTATCAAACTACATCGCTACATGTTGCCTTCGAAGAGGTCAAGAAGCAGGCCGCAACTCTAGGAGTCGAAGCGACAGGAAGCGAAATCATTGGCCTCACCCCGAAAGAGGCTCTGCTGATGGCCGGAAGGTACTATTTGCCAGAACTCTCCGCAGAGGAACACCTTGTTGAAGTTGCCATTGAAAAATTGGGACTGAGCCAGCTCGACCAGTTTGACTCCGACAAGAAGGTGATTGAATATCAGCTCTAACAAAATAATGGACATTCATGCTTACAAGAAAAACCATTGATGAATTTCTCGACGTCCTAGCTTCCTCGTTGCCAGCTCCCGGTGGCGGGAGTGTCGCTGCTCTCTCTGGGGCACTTGGCGCAGCGTTGACGTCCATGGTGGCCAACCTGACCATCGGCAAGAAGAAATATGTTGATGTAGAAGCAGACATGAAGAAAGTCCTTAGGGAGGCAGAAAACCTGCGAGCAAAATTCACATCTCTTGTAGAGAAAGATACGCAGGCATTCAACAAAGTCATGGAGGCTTTTGGCCTGCCGAAGGAAACCGAAGATCAGAAGGCTCTCCGTAGTGCTGCAATCGATGAGGTAACAAGGGAGGCGACCCTCGTTCCGCTAGAGGTAATGAAGCACTGTATCGATGCTCTTGCACTCGCGCAGGAGGTAGCTTCGAAGGGGAACCGAAATTCCATCAGCGACGCGGGCGTAAGTGCACTAATGCTGCATGCCGCATGTGAAGGAGCTGCGCTGAATGTGAAGATTAATCTCAACACACTTAGCGATACGGATTTTGTTGGATGGAAATCGGAAGAACTCAAGTCGTTGTTGAAGACAAGCAAAATGATGCTTGAAGAGACCCAGGATATGGTTGCTGAGAAGATGCGGAAAGAGTAAATCCTGAAACGGGAAGCAGGCAACGTCGCAGCTGTTCCAGTTTCCTCAATGTGCACTGTCGAGCTAAACTTCTGAAAGAACCTATTGAACTTGAGTATCGCTTCCTCTCTGCATTCTCCCAAGCAATTCGCTACCAAGGCGTCTACTAACTGTTAGGGCAAACGCTAAGCATCCCTATTCGCATAGCTCAAACTCTGAGTAGAACGTCTCCCCTCAGTCCATCAATTAATCTAACCGTGACAATCAAATAACAAGTCAGACGACGGTTGCTGTCAAGATTTAGCGCCAACAACATAACCTGCTAACCTAGCTAGATTTATCGACACTGCTTGTTCCAAGTGCTGCCTGTAGTTCCACCCTCGGCAGTAGAGAGCGAGCACGAAGCAAT
>JAPUKJ010000012.1 GCA_027295705.1 Ignavibacteria bacterium
GTATGACCGCTCAATATTCCGCCAAGTACAAAGATTTCCTTATCTAGTATTTCACTAACCTTGGCCAGTCCGTAAAATCCCAACACCGCCAGAATATCTCCGCTCCTGGTAAATGTCGGAAGGAAGAGAAGCAAGAGCAAAACGATTACCAGAGGAGAATAATATTGGACAAGGATATACGGACGCAGGTCACCCATGCCCATTTGCTCAGTAAGACGCCAGTAGATTACGCTACCAGCACCCGAAATCAACAGAGGCAGGAACCAGAACAACCCGGCTTTGAGACTAATCCGTTCGGTTATCATTGCTGTCAGGAAAGACGTAAACGCGATCGCCATCGGGAGGCGATCCCAGAAGACGCTTTCGTTGTCAGGTTCCAGGTGATAAAAAGCCGAGCCAAAACCAGTGAAGAATGTTCCCAAAAAAAATCCTAGATAAGGCAAGTGTACCCATCTGTCACCGGTGGCTTTAGAACCGCTGGGAAAGAATAGCAATAAGAGATACCAAAGACCAAGTCCACCAACCAAAACAATGGGGATATTCGAAACTACATCAAAAAAATTGGGGATGCCAAAGAAGTTGCGTTGGTCAGCAAAGTTGAAGTACGCCTGGTCTTGTGGAATCCGGGGCAGGAATGAAAGGATAAGTATGACAACCAAACTGAGGCTCCCGATCAACAGGAGTCCTGTGCGACGATTCACCTTCATGTATTAATCAGTGTTGTCTCCGGCAGACTCTCTATACGCGCCTGTTGTTATTAAGCCGGAACTCCAAGCCAAGAAATCACAGCCATCCCAAGAATAGGGCCAAACAAACCCAACGTACGTATGCATAGAGGTGTTTTCAATGACGGAGTATTGCATTCTTAACAGTTCATATCCTTGAGTTGCAAGGTGTTAGTGTACGACTTCCTTGTGCACCAGCGAGTCAAAAGGGGTAGGTATAACAAGCAGAATGCATGATAGAAGTCGTCCTCTTAGCCGTCGATTGAGTTTTGCCATGGCAACCTCCTCAATGTTATTCGAGTGAACCTATTTGTAAATATCTTCTGAGAAAAGAGTGTTTTGTTAGTGAGGGATATTAGCAAGAGTAAAAAGAACTAAGAAGATCGCAACATCGATGACGGCACCAATTCCTAAACCAAGCCATTTGCTGTCTTTGCTCTTGACCGCATTGACCACCTTAGTGTCCGCCAGCAATATTGTCTCCATGATGGAATCGTTGATCGTAATTGCCGAGTCTCTCCCGCTATCTGTTGTGACTCGATTCACGTACTCTCCCGCCAAAGTGTCTCCATTCTTCAGGATGATTTCTATTTGATTGCCCACTTTGAGTTTTGCAAAGGTCAGCTGGTGTGTTGTGTTCCCCCACTTGCTAAAGGTATAGCCACTGTCCACATGCACCGCAATTCTCTCCTTCTTTACATAGCGCCCTGAAGAACCCATCTCATAACCTATCAGGCTACATCCGCAAACGAAGACACATAGTGAAACTGACATTGTCACCCCAACAATGGAATTAGTCATGAAGTATTCCTATTGCCCACGAAGTATTATACTGCGCTCGTTATCATTTCCGACACAAAAACACTTAATCATGGTCGTCACGAACCATTTCGTGACGATGGTCTTGCAAACCTCCACAGATTTGTGTCACGTCATGCCTGCCCGTCCTTCCGAGATCAATGGTGGACAGACGGGGGCCCTGACACCCGAGGAAATCAGTGTTATTTCCGGCAGACTCCTGATCCAATGCACAAACACACGACTCGATTGGTATGGCGCCGACGACGAGACAACGACCTCCAACGAACACCTTGTTGTCTCTCGAAATTGTGGCTGTACCTCGCGATCCCCTTCATGTTAATCCACATTCATGCCGTCCAGAATTTCAGACGCCCTGTCTGCATCGGATTCCAGCACGAGTAAGCGAACACCCATAGTAAGCTGGAGATGAGGCCTCATTCCACCAGCATCATCTTTCGATACGAAAGCCTCGATCCCATGCGCCAGCAGGTGATCCTTGGCAATCTCCGCATCGAGATCATTTGTGAATGTTCTTAAGACAACTGTTTGGTCCTTGTCACCATTTCTTTCTTTTTTTCTTTTCATGAAGAGCTCGCGCAATCGTACAAGGGTTTCTACAGGTATTTGAAGTAGACTATCAATCCAATGCCTAACAACGCTATCATGAACAAAATCGCCACAAAGATTTTCTTGACAAGCTTCAACACAAGCCACATAGCAAGCAGCGCAGCGACCAATGTGCCATACGCAAGCAGGTGTTGGCTGTCCAACCATTCTTCCATGGGCGAGAGCTAAAATCTATTTCACATTGGCGGTAACACCCAGCTGTCGAACGGCGCCTGAAGGGGTTGGCTGGCGCGAGCTCGACGCGTGGCCCGCCTGGAGCAGTGCGGCGTACTCGGTCCCGCGGAACGAGATCGCTCTCGAGGACGACCCTCACGACCTCGACGTCGAACATGAGACCGACATTAAAAGAAACGCGGACCGGAGCGAAGAACGCGGGCGCCGACGGGCTCCGGTATGCCCTTGAGCTCAAGGCACCGCTCCTCGAGCTCAGCGACGTCGAGGGACGCCGCCCCGCTCGACGCCTCGCTCACCAGGATCTCGCCCGCCGCAGCCGCCGAAGCCAACCGCGCGGTAGTGTTGACGGAGTCCCCAATGGCGGTGAAGTCGGTGATGAAGCCATCCTTCGAGCCCACGGATCCCACGAACGTCAACCCGGTGTGCACTCCGACACCGATCGGGATCCAAGGGGTTCGGCCCGGCCCATGTCCGGTCGCAACCAGCAGCGCGCAGGCCGCCTCGATCGCCTTGCGCGCATGATCGGCACCTGCATACCCGGGAAGGAACAGCCCGATGACCTCGTCACCGACGAGCTGATCCAGAATCGCCTCGTAGCGCACGAAGACGTCGGTGCCGACGCGAAAGAAGCGATTGATTACACCGGCGTACTCGGAAGGAGTCATGTTCGCAGCGAGCGCCGTCGAGCCGCGTACGTCCGCGAAGAGGAGGGTCAGCTCGGCCTCGGCTCCTGCCGGGCCCTTCTTGAGCAACCAGTTCCCGCAGAACTTGCAGACGCGAGGATTCCGTTCCCAGGGGACCTTCCCAATCAACCGCATGAGCCGCCCCCCCACCCCGGCAAAGGGAGCATTGCAGAGCTTGCAGCGCGGCGCCTGCGGGATCAGGCGAAACACCGAGCGACCGAGTCGGAGCCCGGGCAGGGTGCCTGCGAGGAACTGCTCCCACTCCTTCGTCGTCTGCAACTTCGTCGTGTGCAATCCGTTCACCAAGACGTCAAGCTAGGAGAGCACAGACGCAGCTCGAGGGCAATGCCGCTGATTTCACCTTGGTGTGTGCCCCGAAGCGTAGCTCGTGTCACCACCTTATCCCCTTCTCCTAATCTGATCCTCAACTATAATACGAAAGTCAGGAAAGCCACTCCGGAAGGAGTCTAACATATCTTTGAGATCCTCTTTCGTTATCTCAGAATTATTAAACACAACCTGTTCGGAGAAGTACGCCTCCCATGCAGGCGAAATTACCTTTGTTCACTATTTCCTCCATGTAGCCTCGGACGATGGCCTTCGTCTCTGAGTCGTCGTTAACTCGTGCACATGAAACTAAGACGACAGAAACGATGACTATTATTCCGAACATTTTCAGGCAGTGATTGTTTTGCATGCTGTTCTCCTTCTCATGAACACAAATTAGTGAAACAATGCTTTACAGCTTACACATCCCACTCAAACCTTCGTAGCTGAGATTTCCCTCTGTTAATTAAATACTACCGTACGGTTCGAATAAACAAGAATCTTGCGTCCAAGGTGATGCCAAATTGCCCGCGAGAGGACGACTTTTTCCAGATCCCGGCCTTTTCTGATCATGTCATTTACTGTGTCCGTATGGCTCACGCGAACAGTATCTTGTTCAATAATTGGACCTGCGTCGAGTTCGGTGGTTACATAGTGACTTGTTGCTCCAATGATTTTGACTCCGCGCTCATATGCAGAGTGATACGGTTTGGATCCTGGAAAGGCAGGAAGAAACGAATGGTGAATATTGATAATTTGCTGCGGATAGGAAGTGACAAACTCTTCGGACAATATTTGCATGTACCTGGCCAGAACAACGAAGTCAATTTTGTATTCCTTCAACAATTCAAGCTGTTTTGGTTCCTGGGTTGACTTCTCGGCTTCAGACATTGGGAAAACTTCGTAGTCCACATCGAATTTCTGTGCGATCGGCTCCAAGTCCGCATGATTGCTGATTATTAATGGTAGATCGACCCTCCATTCTTTGGACTGACAGCGCGAGAGGATATCGTACAAACAATGTGGGAGCTTCGATACGAAAACCGCCATGCGAGGCGTTTCATCTGAAAAATGCAGCCTCCACTGCATTTGAAACTTTTTGGCAATAGCCTTTTGGAAGGAATCGCCTATCTGAGTTCTTGAGATAGAAAAAGTCTCTAACTCCCACTCTACGCGCATAAAGAAAATTTGATGTTCGACGTCCACGTGTTGATCGAGGTAAACGATGTTGCCATTGTTCTTGTAGATATATTCCGTCACAGCCACAACTATGCCCCTTCTATCACGGCAATCAATCAACAAGATGGCGGTTTGCGCTTGTCCTTCCTCTTTGCTCATATCGCTCATGCTCTGAAATCAGAAATCAACATGCAACTCTCCGATTTATGTTGCACGGTCAATAAGCGGACTGATCACAGCCGTGATCGTTTGCAATGCGATCGCCTCTCATAGTAAGATACTCAGCCACTCGCGTTTTCATGTCAGTGTTTTTATCAACCCCTCATAGAAAAGAGCAGCGTGGCCGTTACCGAAGGATGATTACAATAAGGTGACCTGTTTCCACGGCGATTCAATTTTCGTGACGAACTCGGTAAAAGTGTCGCCGCCTTCCATTGTCTGCATGCCACTGTCGAACACAAGCTGATCGGATAGGCGTTCCATACACGCGGAGATGTGTTCTGAGACCCGCTTCATTGAAGGTGCGCTCGCATGCTGCAATGTATTTAGAAACCTAGACGCCGACACCTAT
>JAPUKJ010000120.1 GCA_027295705.1 Ignavibacteria bacterium
GTTCCAGCGGCAACAAAGGCCAACTGCTCATGGATCTCCAAATGCTCATGCGCAACTTCAGGTATAACAATTGCCGCTTCTGCTAATAGACCACTCACTATGGTCGCGACCAACCCCACAGTACCAGCAAGTTGTGTCCACCAACCCTCCCGTTACAGCTCTTCCTTCCTGAATATTGTAGACAGTTGGTCAAGCAAATAGGCAATTGAAAGAATAGCTATAGGCAAATGGACTAACATCGGATGGATATTGGGCATAGGAGGATTATCTTATGTTGAATGAAGCATTTTCCCGACCCATGCGAGTAGGTTAAGTATCTTTTCGGTGGTTCGATAGCGCAGTACCTAGGTGACTAGGCAAGAGAGACTCGAAAGGCCGACCATATTGGGAGAATAGAATGGCTCGCCATATTTTGTACCAATACGGTCTCCATAATACTCAAGGCGGGTCCGGAGCATCTCCATGAATTCCGGGCTGCTCAAAACAGTCTCGCGGTCTTTGCTGTCAGGATCGTGAAACTGTGATCTAAAAGCTCTTGCTGCTTCCATCCGTTGTTCATATTCTCCCGAAATATCAATCACGAAGGATGGAATAAACTCAAGCCACTGCATGTATTCATAATATTTCTTCGGTCGATGTGGCTCCTGCTTATTACCATCTACGGTTGTTTCGATCCTCTCCAAGCCAGCGTAAAACCATGCCTCGCGACACAGCACATGTGCGTGTTCATGGTCTGGATGGCGATCCTTGGAATGAGGAAAAAGCAGTAACTCGGGCTTGTATTGTCTGATGAGGCTTATTGCCTTAAGTAAGTTCTCTTTACTCAACTGAATATCTCCATCTGGTATTTGGAGGTTTTCTCGCAGCGCTACGCCAAGAATTCGCGCGGCTTCGAGAGCCTCAGCTGCCCGAATCTTTCGTGATCCGCGGGTACCCAACTCTCCCTCCGTCAAGTCCGCCAATCCCACGTTGCGGCCTTGCTTTATAAGTTTTATAATCGTCCCACCACAAGTCAACTCCACGTCATCAGGGTGAGCACCAATTGCAAGTACGTCGAGTTTCATAAGTCCTCTAAGCGCTGGGCTCGCAATATATAGATAACTTTGTAAGAAGGCAAAGAGCCATTTTGTTATCATAAACAAGATAATACATCACCGATTGCATGGAGACCATCTTGCCCTAAACCTTGCACCCCAATTACAACGACCTAGTGAAGCCACTCTTAGCAAGGTGAACTTAGGAGCTGCGTTTCTAACTAACAAAATTCGAGTTTAGTGGAAGCATTATGCTGATTTTCTTATATTTAAATGCCTTATCTAGTAGCAGAAGGATTCTGACCAATCATTTCAAACTAGAAGATCAAGAAATTGAGACATATAAAGTTTTTTCGACGATTTGTCTTGGTCATTGTCATTCAGATTCTGGCCTCACTTGGTCCCGCCATCGGCCAAAATCAACCATGGGGGGCCATCTCGGGTGCAGTCCTCACTGCTGATACTCGTCAAGGACTGCCACTTGCCACCGTATTGATCGCAGGGACAACGATCGGAACAGTCACGAATGAAAAGGGAGAATTCGCGCTTACATCGCTGAACCCAGGTGACTATACCATACACGTCAGGCTCATGGGTTATGAAGATGCGTGGCTGGAGGGCATCAGAGTAAGACGTGGAAAAACAATTAAAGTGAATATTGCGATGGTTGAGGCAGCGATCCCTTTGGAGGAAGTGCAAGTTACCGCCGACCGAATGAAACCCCAGGACGACATACGTTCGAGCGTGCTTGCCGTTACACCATTTCGGGCTAAGACTCTTGCAGGCGTCGGCGAAGATGTTTTAAGGACACTGGAAGCATTGCCAGGAGTGCTGTCTCCTAATGATTTTACTTCTCAACTTGTTATACGCGGTAGTGGACCAGACCAGAACCTCATTGTTATGGATGACATAGAGATATTCAACCCATATCGGTTGTACGGAATCATCAGCATGTTTAATCCTGAGACGGCCTCAGATATTAGTCTTATTACGGGTGGATTCCCTGTGAAGTATGGAGACAGACTCTCTGCAGTTATTGATGTCACCAATAGGGAAGGAGACAAATCCACGCCAATGGGAGGGAGTCTGAATGCAAGCATCACCAACGCGAACCTCGTGCTTAATGGGCGATCACCCGTGGGACTTGACGGGTCCTACGTTGTCTCTGCTCGGAGAACTTACTATGACCTGATTCTCGGTCCAATTGCGAAGAACTCCGGACTGGTAAAGGGTGATGTAGCTTTTCCACACTTTACGGATGTTCAGGGCAAAATCGTCCTAGAACCGGGACACGGCCACAAGTTCATCGCGAATGGTATCTCAAGCAGGGACGGAGTCGAGCTTGTAGCAGGACCGGATCGAGATGCCCCGGACAGTTTGACTGTTCTTGACGACACACGAAATGATGTGCTTGGGTTCGCGTGGCACTACGTTCCCTCAAGAAAATTCTTTTCGAAGCTTGGCTTTTCTTGGTATCGTAACAGTGGCATCACGGAATTCGGAGGCGACTTTATTGACCCGTCCCTCAACCGAGAATTGTTTGAGAATGGCGGAGATACAACTGGCATTAGATTCTTCAATGTGGAGTTCGATTCTCGATACGTGTTCAGAAAGTATTCCCTGAAAGAACAGATGACCTGGATTGCGCGCGGCCAGACAATAGAAATCGGTGCTGGAGTCGACTTCATGAAAACCTCTCTCATTTGGCACTTTCGGCCAGACGAGACTCTCCAGTCATTACTTCAGTCGAGAAACACGGCAGTCGTACGGGATTTTGTACAAACCAAGGTGTACGAACGGCTGAATTTGTTCGCTCAAGATAAGATCAAGCTGACCGAACAGCTGGCAGTTCAGCCGGGCCTACGCTTAGACCATTTTGGAATCCTCGGGAAAACTTACATCCAACCTCGCCTCAACGTGTCGTATGCTCTTAGCCCAATCACAACATTGCGTGCAGCCGTCGGTCTGTACTACCAGTCCCCGGGGTATGAAAAGCTCCTGGACCAAGACAAATTTTTCGATCTGACGAACGCTGCAGTAGGTGATCTTGAAGCTGAAAAGGCAACACACTATATCTTAGGAGTGGACCGCTGGATTGATAATCAGTGGTTGTTTAGAGTCGAGACGTATTACAAGAAGTTTGATGACGTCATCGTTCAAGAGTATGTCCCCGGAACACTGTATGAATCATACCCGATTCCCGGAGGAGATATCAGAACGCCATCTGGCTGGACTCAGCCAGTTGCCGTCAAGGGAGATTCTTTGACAAATAATCCGATCAATGCTGGGACAGGAAGATCCTACGGAATAGAAATACTCTTGGAGAAGAAAAACATCGGTCCTGATAGTCGAATTTCTGGATGGATTACATACGCACTTGCCAAGGGAGAGCGTGTGAGAGACAACATTATTACGCCTTTTCGGTTCGATCAAAGGCACACAGTCAATGTCGTTGTTGACTACCGCATAACTTCTTGGCTTGACGTGGGAATTCGCTGGCGCTACGGAACGAATTTCCCGTACACGGAACCTGTGGGTATCAAACCACGTATTGCGACTGTCACGAAGAATGGGCGAGAGGAAAGGGTGATCGAGACTGACATAAATGGTGATGTCATTTTCAATACGGACCGAGGTGGCGAAGAAAACCGATTCTCTCACCGCCTACCAGCCTACCACCGCCTTGATCTTCGCCTAACAGCCCAAGCTGATTACTGGGGCCTAGACTGGAATTTCTACATCGACGTCATAAACGTCTACAATCGGAACAATATTCTCGTCTACCGTTTTCACATCGAAGATGACCTGACCATCGGAAGGAATGAAGTATCGATGCTGCCACTCCTCCCCACGCTTGGATTCTCCGTCAGATTCTGAGCCATCCAAAGGATACTACAACAGCCTGATGAATGTAACGCAAGATGTACTTACCGTAACTGAGGTAACTCGACGAATCAAGCAACTCCTTGAAACAAGCTTTCCCTCGGCAACAATCGCCGGGGAGATTTCCAATTTCAAACGCCATACCTCCGGCCACATCTACTTCACGTTGAAAGACGAGAACGCACAGATTGCAGCTGTACTGTGGAGGAGTAGAGCCGAAAGACTTTTGATGTCACCCGAAGACGGCATGAAGGTAATTGTTAGCGGACGAATTACCGTTTACGAAGTGCGTGGCAACTACCAGATTGAAGTGTTGAGCATACGACCATTTGGCGTTGGCGAGTTCCAAATGGCATTTGAGTATCTCAAACGGAAATTGGCTGCTGAGGGGTTGTTTGATCCTGAGCATAAGAAACCGCTCCCTGAATACCCTGAACGAATCGGCATTGTGACCTCGCCAACAGGCGCAGCACTGCAAGACACGCTGAACATCTTGCGCAGACGGATGCCAAGTGTGGAGCTGATCTTGATTCCCGTTCGGGTGCAGGGGCCAGGTGCAGCCGAAGAAATCGCGAACGCCATCTACGAATTCACTGAGTACGGCAGAGTTGATGTGCTGATCGTAGCAAGGGGAGGGGGCTCGCTCGAAGACCTGTGGGCATTCAACGAGGAGATTGTCGCGCGGGCTATCTATGCTTCAAAGATTCCTGTGGTAAGTGCTATCGGTCATGAAATCGATTTCACCATCGCTGATTTCGTCGCGGACCTCAGGGCTCCCACACCATCAGCAGCAGCTGAATTGGTTGTGCGGGATGGAGCCGTTCTTCTTGATAATGTGAGGGATTCTTGGCACACTATTCGTGAAAGCATGCTGAATATGTTGAATCATCACAAAGGGAACATTCGGCATCTCCTCAAGAGCTATTCATTCAACAAGCCTATTGACCTCCTTCACCAGTTTAGCCAACGGATCGACGAAGTTGATCGAGGAATGGCTGCTTCCGTCGCCCATAGATTTGCTATGATCAAAATGAACGCCAGGGCACTCCATCTTCGTCTGGCAGCGCTTGACCCGCAGTTGACATTGAAGCGGGGATACACCATTGTGTACAAAGATCACGAGATTATCGATTCCAGCAAATTACTTCACGCTGAAGATGTCATCGATATCAAGTTTCAAGACGGCGATGTTCGATCAACGGTTTCATAGAAACTCGTGGTGTCCGTGTTGAAGAAAGAACCTAAGAAACCGACATTTGAACAGTCGCTTCGGCGATTAGAAGAGATTGTGAATCAACTTGAGCAGGGTGATGTTACGTTGGAGGAATCGATAAAGATGTATGAGGAAGGAATGCTCCTTTCAAAAGCCTGTATAGAAAAACTGACACAGGCCGAGCTCAAACTCAAGAAACTCGGAAAAGACATGCAAGGGAACTTCCAGCTTTTTGATCAAGAGAGTAAATAACACGCATCCATAACCAGTCGCAAGAGGTAACATGAATGAGTGAGCAGCACTATCCGTTCTTAGAATCGGACTTGGATGGATTGCTCAAGTTGTCTATCTTCCGATACTTCTAAAGCACCCGGAAGCTGACCTGGTGACGGTGTGCGACCACGACAAAAGTCAATCCAGACTTACGGCAGAGAAATTTGACTTAAAAAGTGTACTCTGACCTTGCCCGCATGCTGGAGTCCGAAGACCTTTCAGCGGTTATTGTGTGCACATCCACTGATGCTCACAAAGAAAACATTCTTGCTGCTCTTAAGGCCGGGAAGGATGTTCTTGTCGAGAAACCCATTGCCCGCAATTATGCTGAGGCTCAAGA
>JAPUKJ010000121.1 GCA_027295705.1 Ignavibacteria bacterium
GATCTCTCCGCGAAATTGCATGAGTGCCTCGGCGATATTGAGGTCACGCGTCACGCAGAATTCTTTCCATGAGGTCCCGTCAAATCCGTGTGCTTCCTGGCAGCAGCAGGCTTTCTGATTACGGAAGAACAAGACTCCGACACGCTTGAGTTGCATGAGTCCGGCAAGCTTTTCAACAATGCCCCGTGCGAGACTGTTCATGGTTAGTTTTGTAGCCATCACTTCGGCTAACTCATTTGCAGCGCGGCGGTAGTCGTACTTGGCGCGGTGGAACTTACGCGCAATGAGGCCCAGTCCACCTCGCCCCACCTTCCAGAAGACTAAAGTGAGTCCAATGGCGGCCACCATCACGAGGACCTTTTGAAAGACCTCCTGTCGCTCCGCAGACATTGGTGCGTCCATAACTTCGACTTGCGTCGCAGTTGAGCGGATGTTGGGCAATTCGGGTTTCCATTCTGACAGCAACAAAAGGAGCCATATAAACAATGCAAAGGCTCCAATTCTCCAAAGAGAGGCGGCGACATTGTATTGGACGCTGCGTCTCACCCGCAGATCCAAATCGAGGAGATGATGCTGTCCGATGACGTACATGTATGCCAACGGAATGAGAAGGAGTGGTATGCCCGTAAAGCCAAGAATCCGATACCCCGCTGCGAGGTCAACAAACACCATATACAAGATTGTTAGAATTGCGAGGACGCCACCAATGAGCCATGCCCATCTGACTGGCCGCATCATTGCTTTTTGTTCCGCTGTTCGGTGCTTCCTGAATGCGACGCAGATTCCTACAAGATAGAGGATTGACACGGCTGCTGCGACGCTGAAGGGAAGATTGTCAGGGGGAGGGAGAATCATAACAGCGACTATAGAAAGAATCGCAAGTCCATAGCCAACTCTAAGAATCCAACGTCGCTTGATGAGTTCTGGACTATCCTTTGGGAAGAAAAGATATGAGTGAAGCCACAGGGGAAAAGAAAGGAAAATGGAAAAGAGAAGCGTCGTGTTCACGATCAACCAAAAACCTTGCAGTGAAAAGCCGCGTCTGATGAAGAGAACCGTCAGGAAAAAGCCGCTTGTGAGAAGAAACAGTCCGAGCAGCCTTGCGGCATTTATCCGAGGCCGCCGAAGGCCAATGAATCCTCCCGCTCCCATGAATACCAACCCCGAAAAAACCAAAACGAGCGACGCAAACGGAAAACCGAACGACGCAAGTGTCACATGCAGCGTTAGCGAGTGATTGTCTCGAATGACGTCATAAGCGAGGGCTTTACCTATCTGTCCGCTTCGCAAGATCGAGTCCGCTTCGAATACATTGGAAAATGTTTGTCCGTTGATTCTGTATATCAGGTCGCCCACCTGCATGCCTGCTCGATCGGATGCGCCCCCCTCTGCAACGAAGATAACGTAAGCACTTGGAGGTAGCTCTCGCATAACGTCAGAAGCGAGGTCGGAAGTTATAGCATGATAGTTGTGTGTCCTGTTTTCGCGCAGCCGATGGATTTCCAGCAGGACCGGATCATCGTTGTCAAGACCTTTGAGTACATCTTCCAGAGTCGAAGCCGTGTTAACTCTTTCACCGGTCACACTCACAAGCAAGTCGCCGGCACGAATGAAATCATCAACGTGATCGGCCTGGTCGCTTGTTGCAGATACCGACTCTGAGGGAATGTCCTTTGTGATGTAGAGATTGGATGGTGGTGTTGTGAACAAGTTTTCGTCCGTAGGGGAACTGGTAAAGCGGTAGAATGTGACGCCCGCTATGATCAAGAGGTAGGCAGCGAGGGTACCAAGTATGACCCGGAACAGATTTGGCTTTCGGTCAAAGTAGCTCATGACCTAGATTCTGATGTGAACATGCATACTCATACGAGGCCTGGGATGAAAAAGTTGGGTGGAGTGTGAGTCAAAGAACACGATAGGAAATTTGGCCTACTAAGGTAAAGAGTCCTCTACGGTATCTTGTCACCGACCTACGGAACTCTGGTTTCCTCGACATGTTTCTCTTCAGATTTTCGATCTCTCATTTTTCGGCGTAGGGTCTTATCTTGCTTCTCACCTCCAATCTCCCTATTTTAAAGGAGTTACCTCGATTCTTGCCAATCAACCCTAGGATACTTCTTGGAAGTCAACACCGAGGCGCAAGAACTAAACGAGTTGATGCTCCGCCGCCGGGAGGAGCTTGAAGAGCTGAAAAAAAGAGGCATTAATCCCTACCCGTACGAATTCAACCGCACTGCATTCTCACAAGACATCAAAAACTCTTACAAAGACGGTACGGACCGCCGCGTAGTCGCAGTTGCCGGGCGAATCATGTCTCTTCGCAGGATGGGGAAGGCCTCTTTCTGCCACATTCAGGATCCACAAGGACGAATCCAAATTTACCTAAAGAAGGATGAGCTTGGGGAGGTCTATGACGCGTTTAGACTTCTAGATATTGGCGATATCGTCGGAGTTGAAGGCTTTGTGTTCAAGACGAAGATGGGAGAAATCTCAGTCCACGCTCAGAAGTTAGTCCTGCTCTCAAAATCTCTACGACCGCTTCCAGTCCCTAAGGAGAAGGTAGATGGAGAGGGGAACAAGATCGTGTATGACCCCTTCTCCGACAAGGAGCTCCGATATCGGCAGCGGTATATTGATCTTGTGGTCAACCCGAAGGTTAGAGAAGTGTTCGTCAAGCGGACAAAGATCATCTCAGCCATCAGGAAAATCCTGGATGAGCGAGGCTATCTTGAGGTTGAGACACCCATTCTCCAGCCGCAGTACGGCGGTGCTTTTGCCAGACCGTTTATCACTCATCAGAATGCCCTCGACATAGACCTGTATCTACGGATCGCCGATGAGTTGTACCTTAAGCGCTTGATTGTGGGTGGGTTCGACGGTGTATATGAATTCTCCAAGGATTTCAGGAACGAGGGAATGGACAAACACCATAACCCTGAGTTCACTATGCTGGAGTTGTACGTTGCCTACAAAGACTACATCTGGATGATGAGTCTTGTTGAGGACCTGATAAGCCAGGTAGCCCTGGCTCTCAATGGGTCGATGAAGACCAAACATGGTGACGATGAGATTGATTTCACTCCGCCCTGGAAACGGATCACCATGTTTGACATTATCAAGGAATACACGGGCCGCGTGTTGCGTGGGAAAAGTGAATCAGAGTTACGTCAGATAGCGAAGGAATTGAATGTTGACGTTGCCCCTTCTGACGGTGCTGGAAAGATCATTGATGAAATATTTACTGAGAAGGTCCAGGGCTATCTTATCCAGCCTACCTTTGTTACTGATTATCCGATTGAGATGTCTCCACTCGCCAAGCAGCACCGGATTGAAAAAGGACTGGTTGAGCGGTTTGAGACAATTTGCAACGGCCAGGAGATCTGTAACGCATTCAGTGAGCTGAACGATCCGCTGGATCAGCGTGCACGCTTTGAGCAGCAGATGAAAAGACGTGCGAGGGGGGAGGAAGAAATCCAGCCTCTCGATGAGGACTTCTTGCGCGCTCTGGAGTATGGCATGCCTCCGACAGCAGGCCTGGGCGTTGGTATCGACAGGCTAACGATGCTGTTGACAGGCCAGGATTCGATTCGTGACGTAATTTTCTTTCCCCAGATGAAACCCGAAAAATAGATCACTGCGCGTAGGCTGCTGATAACGGCAGAGTGTGAGATTGATATATCTGGGAGGTTGCATATGAAACCACAGCTACTATTCACATTTCTTCTCCTGATATTCGGGTCTCGGCCGTCGCTTGCTGGAACCAATGGCATCCTTGAAGGTTTCGTCAAAGACAAAAAAACCGGTGAAGGGTTGCCGGGCGTCAATGTGTTACTGGTTGGCACAAAGCAAGGAACAGCCACTGGTCAAGATGGGCGGTATGAAATCCAAAACATTCGTGCGGGAAGGTACGAGGTTCGGTATTCGTTCATAGGTTATCAAACCTATGTTATGAGAAACGTCATCATCAATCCCGACCTCAGAACTAGGCTAAATGTGGAGCTTCAGCCGACTGATGTAGAACTTGAGGAGATAGTTGTTCTTCGGGAAAAACCCCTTATCCAGAAAGATGTCACCGGGACTACCTTTATTGTCTCGTCAGAAGAGATCGAAGCATTGCCAATAGACAATGTTAGGCAGGTTATTGGTCTCAAAGCGGGATCGACCCTGGAAGGTCATGTGCGTGGTGGGAAAACTTCTGAAGTAGTATATCTCGTTGATGGATTGCCAGTGCAGGATGTCATTCAGGCGGAACAAATACAAACCTACCTACCACTTCAATCGTTGGTGTGACTATCTACACCGGCGGTCTTGAACCTGAGTACGGCAATGCTCTCTCGGGCGTGGTAAATATCGTGACGAAAACCGGGACAAATGATCATCGGTTTTTTCTACGAGCCGATAAGGATAATCTGTTCGGCGGTACGCAGCACAGTCGAACTAACGAATTTGAGGTTATGGCTTCCGGCCCTATAAAGGAAGACAAAATCTTGTACCTCGCTTCAGCAAATGGTTGTTAACGGACATCACGTTGGTGGCAGGATTTCAGAGATTTCTTCCAGAGCCCTGTTTGGACCGATGTAAGTGGTTTCGGTAAGATCGATTACGTATTCTCTCCGACTCTTCGCCTTGGTACTCAGGTGCTCTACTCATATCAGAACTGGCGAGACTACGAATTCAACTGGCGTT
>JAPUKJ010000122.1 GCA_027295705.1 Ignavibacteria bacterium
AAGAACAAAGTGCTGTTGAATACCAGCTCCTCCAGAATTATCCAAATCCGTTTAACCCTATTACAACCATAGGCTACACCCTCCCTGACAGAGAACATGTTAGGGTTGCCGTCATGGACATCCTTGGGCAGGAAATCGCAGTGCTGACAGATGGGATACAGGAGGCAGGAGAACACATAGTCCAATGGGATGCAAGAGAGATGGCCTCTGGTGTTTACTTCTACAAGCTCAACGCAGGTCGAAAGTCCATCACTCGAAAAATGCTGCTCGTACGATGAATCGTCCTGTAGGTCGGAATGCCATCCCGACCTACAACATCGCTGGCACAGGGCAGCCCAAACGGCTGCCCTTTCTGTTCCTGCTCAAGTCGGTCCGCTATTCCACTTCTTGCACCAAAATCAAATATATTGTAAGTTGAAGGGCAACATTCGGCGTTCCCTTCACGCTCACAACCTAGTTTTATGAGAATTAGTCATTTCCCAATCGTTGTTGGGGCATTACTCATGGCTCTGTCACAGCCCTTTGCTTTTGCCCAAGACTCCAGAGAAAATGCCGCCTTCAAGCTAGCTATCAATCTGTATAATGACGCCCTTTACGACCTCGCCGCAGAGCAACTCAGACATTTCCTTGGCACATACCCAAATACCCCGCAGAGTGTCGATGCGCGCTTCTACCTCGGTCTCTCACAACTGAAGCTCAAGCAGTACGACGATGCCCGGATGACGTTCCAGACATTCGCCCTGACCTATCAGGACAATCCAAGAGCGCCTGAGGCGTGGTGGAATGTCGGCGAATCATTCGCCGCAGCCGGTAACTACAGGGAAGCAGCCCTTGCATTTGAGCGACTGAAAGTGTTTCACCCTAGGAGCACATCTGCACCAGATGCGCTAGTTCAGGCAGGTAAGTATTTCAAGCTTGCCAGCGACCTTGACAACGCCCGTCGTGTCCTGCGTGTGGCGCTTCAACAGTATGGGTCGAGCAAGAGCGCTCTCGCAGCACGCGCGGAACTCGGGCAATTGTACTTTGAAGAAGGAAATCTGGACCGGGCAGAGAGTGAACTGAAACGAATCATCGATGGCGATCCACCACCGGATACAAAGGCTCAGGCGCTCATGATCCTCGGGAACATTTATCAAGCGATGGCAAGAACGGATCAAGCGCAGAAAAGCTACGAAGCGATCATTACAAACCATAAGAACTCTCTCGCAGTGCAAGATGCGCATCTGCAGCTGGGCAAGCTTCAGTCCGCTTCTGGAAAGTACTTCGAGGCAGTGGAGAACTTTAGGAGCGCGCTTAGTGCAAAAAACGATACAGATTCCTCCATTGCACGAGAAGCAGCCATGAGTATAGGCGACGCGTACGCTGGACTCCATGACTACACCAACGCGGTGATGTACTATGAAAAGTTCTTGAGTTCCTACCCATCTGATGTTCGGGTACCTGAGATCCTGTGGAAAATTGCATCGTCAAGCAGCAAATCAAAGAACTTCACGAAATCGAATGAGACTGCGAGTCGCATCCTGAAGTCACACGCGTCCGACGCGTTGAAGCAGCGAGCACAAATTAGGCTCGCACAGAATGCAGAAGCGCAGAATTCCCCTTCCAAAGCCGTCGTGTTTTACGAGGAATTCCTGAATGCTTATCCAGATCATCCCGTGTCAGCAGAGGTCTGTGTGCGCATTGGCGGCCTCAGTGAGAACAATCTCCGTGATAAACGCAAGGCTGCTGCCTACTATGAGCGAGCTAAAGCCCGCTATCCAAACTCTGCCTTGGTAGACGATGCGTGCATCAGCGCAGCCCGCTGCTATGAAGACCTAGAGGAGTTCGATCGCGCATTACACTTCTATCGGAAATTGGTGGAGAGATTCCCAGCCTCGGAATTCCGTCAGCAAGCTGATGAACGTATCAGGATGATCGAGACGTTCCAGTCAAAGGACAAAAATGCAGGGCTTGAGAAACTTGTAATGCTGATCGGGGATGTCATAGCAGGGCAGGACAAAGTCGGATTAGCCTATAGGCTCGGCGAAATCTATTATCACGATCTGAAGAACTACAAGGCAGCAGCGGACCAATTCAGCAACGCTATCAACAGTGGCATGAGCGATAGCCGGTTCGTAGATGCGCTGTATTATAGAGCGGCATCATACGAATACTTGAGTTGGAAGGAAGAAAAATATCGAAGGAAAGCAATCGAATCATATGAAACATTCCTTCACTCGTACCCGCTGGAACCACGAAGCGAAGTCGCAGCGCTTGCATTGTTCAACCTGACAGCTGTTTCGGTCGCCGAAGCGCGCCCATTGTATGCAACAACGATTTCAACGTACCCAAACTTTCCAGGGACCGCTGCAATGCTCCTACGAATCGGCACTTTGCAGGAAGAAGCTGATAGTTCCGCCGGGGCATTACACACTTACTCCACGGTTGTTAACACTTTTGAGGCAACCCATGCTGCCCAGGAGGCTAGATTCCGAAAGATGCAATTACTCCTCAAGCTCGGCCACGCTGACTCAGCAATGTCCGCCGGGAATGGCTACATTAACGCCTACCCGACCGGGCTCCACGCAGCGGAGGTTGTTACAACACTTGCCGATCTGGCCATTCAGAAGAATAACCCCATGCGTGCAATTGAATTGTACAAGATGGTGCTGCATGACTTCGCCTACACATCACATGCAGCAAAGGCCAAGCGCCGCCTTGCTGAGGCGTATGGTGCAAGCGGCAAGCACAATGATGCCATTACACTATACACCGAGCTCCTCCACCAAGAAACGATCAGTACCATGGTGGAGGACCGAGCAGACACCGAGCTCCTTCTTGCGCTTGCGAGGACCCAACAATTGGCCGGTAATATGCAAGAGGCAAAAAAATTATTGTTTCAGTTGCTGGCACAAGAGCGTTCAGGTGAAGTCACAGCACAGGCATATACCTCACTGGGGGAGATCTACAAAAATGAAGGAGCCCTCGAACTTGCAACTGCTTATTTCCGCCAGGCGGCCAGCATCACCCCGCATTCGGCTGCCACTCGAGACGTGGCTGACTTGATGTTTGAAACTGGCGCGTACGCCGAAGCGATCGAACAGTTCACTCGGTTATCCCAGTCTGCCACCAACGATGAAGACAAACAGTACTGCGACAGAATGATCATCGTTTCACAGCTAAGAAACGACGAAATTGCTAAGGCTGCCAATGACATCAAGACGTTCAAGGCAAAGTATAGAAGGGCAGATGAGGATCTTGCAACATTTGAGTTGGAGAAGGGAAATTATTTTTTTAGAAGTCGTGATTACGTCAACGCTCGAAAAGCCTTTGACCGCGTCGCGGACAAATTCGACGAGACATCTGCCGCTCCAGTCGCCATGTATTGGATAGGAAAGGCATCTGAAGCTGAAAACACGCCGCAGGAAGCCCTTAAGCACCTCGACGAGCTGATCGAAAAGTATCCAACGTCGCCCATCATTCCAAGAGCTTATTTAGCGCGCGGGAACATATTTCATCATGCAGAGAAATGGGACGAATCGATCAAGAACTACAAGCGAATCGTCGATGATCCGAATGCTGATCCCTCCCTGCTTCAGTTTGCAATGAATAATCTCATAGAGACGTACGAGAGTGCAGGCGTGTACGATGCGGCTCTGGCTTTGACAAGGAGGTATTTGGACGTGTTCCCGGAGAGCGAAGACAGTTTCGATAAACGGATCAAGATCGGGATCCTGTACCAACGCCTGGGATACAACGACCAGTCGGTAGTACAACTCCAAACTCTTCTTGACGAAGCCAGCAGTGAGCTTGAGGGAGAACTTCGCTACTACATCGCGGAAGCGAACTACAACAAGGGTGATTACAAACAGGCGATACTTGATTTTCTCAAAATCCCTTACCTTGTTACAAAGAAAGGAAAGATCGACTGGACAGCTAACTCGCTTTACATGTCGGGACAGTCATACGAAAAAATGGGACGATACGACCAAGCATTGACTATGTATCAGCAAATCATCGACCGTCAAGGCATCGACGAAACATTCAAGGCTGCGGCAAAGAAAGAAATTGACCGTGTAAAACTTGTCCTGAAGGGATCAAACTAGAGATGCTAGAGCGCGAAACCGACA
>JAPUKJ010000123.1 GCA_027295705.1 Ignavibacteria bacterium
GCAGTCCTCAATACCGGGAGAAATCCCAACGTGAGGAACAAAATTCCAATCACAGCGACGATTGCAGAACCCCCAGTGTACTAGGCGATGTTCGCCGTCGCACTGTACAGAGCGGAAATCACATTCATGCTGGCTGGCGACGACTTTTGAGACTCCCTGTACTAGCCTTAGGAGTGCTCATCTCAGGTCACTCGGGAACAAAGGTGTCCTGACCATCAAAGATAGATTGGGTCAGCTTAAATATGTCGCGCTGTTCGTTACTCACGAAAATATCTGAACCAGCGAAGCAAATCCCTTCACTCTTTCGCCCTTCACAGAGTATTCGCTTAAACTTGCCCGCCAAATAGTTATCATTGTTTGAAGGTTTTTCGAACATATAGACGTATTCATAACACAAAACCAACAGTTTATTACCATCAATTGAGGCGTCTGCTGAGGTGACAGTGCCGTCGATTTTGAATTCGCCGATCTTGGTTAAGATTTGGTGAGCGTTGTCTTGGAGGGCAGCAAATCTATATAGTTTGGTTATTTTGTCTCGACGATGTTTGGTCAAGCAATAGAGATTTCCATTTGCCCAAAAAAGTGCTTCGCAATCGAACTTCTTGTTTTGGGAATCTCGGAAGCCCTTCGCGTCAGGAAATTTGAAGTGAATTCGCTTGAGCACTGATGCGGAATCCGATTCGAGTGGATTCGGTTCCTTGATAACATAAATTGTCAGGTTTTCCTTGTCGTTTTTGTTCTTGCCTCTGTTGTTGCCAAAATCTCCGATGTAGAGATATCCAGCATCATCAATGGTTATATCCTCCCAATCTACGTGATTGGCTCCAAGAATCCGTACCTCTCGTATCAGATCCCCCTCCGCTGTAGTGGCAAAAATGCGGGCTTTGTCGCCACGATCGTTATGTGTCCAAAAGACATTTTCAAACTGACGGCTCTTTACCAGACCGGATGGTTCGTCTATTTCATTGGACTCGAACTTTCCGTAAGGGGCCCAGATGATTTCACCTTGAGTTGTCGGACACTCAAGGATGATGACAAGTACCAGGAGGAGATATGTGGTTATTGTGCGCATTTCTTGAGATGTTAGAACCTAAGTTTTGCAAAGCCTCGGATTCAAACGAACCAAACGACCTGCGAAACGAATTGCCTCCTCTGTCTTGCGGCAGAGAACGTCAAATAAATCTAACAGCAAGTCTAAGAAAAAATGATGCCGGTTTGACTTTGTGGCTTCCTTAATTCTTGCCGAATGTGAGACTAAGAGCACTTTACTGTACGATTGAAAACATAATTCCGATTTCTGGAGCAAAATCGGTAGCCTTCGAGGTCACTCCGAAGCCAGTACCTGCTTTCAGGAACACATTGCGACTGATATGCCACTGAATTTCTGGCACTATGGCTACTTCGTCTTCTGAACCCTCCACCATAACAAAGATACGAAAATGATTTGATATTCTCTTTAGATATTCGATTGCATATTCACCAGGTGCGATGTTTTTCTCACCCGTATCATAGTCAAAAGCCAGCCGAAATGTCATCGTACCCCACCTGTAGCCTTTTACTAATCCTGTGCCAAGTTTGAATTCCCAGACACTTGTTCCAATAAGGCTATTTTTTTCACCCGTCGGAAGTACATACTCAAAGTAAGTGAAAAACTCAGGTGTCGTGGCGCTTTCATAGTTCCATCGCCACCTGATTTGTCCTTCCACATCGCTGAGGCCTGATTCTTTAAGTTTTGCCGGCAGTGCGGACAAATCATTGCTGGACTTGTCAAGCTCGGCTGAAATAACTCCTGCTTCAAATTCAATTGCCAATCTATCAGAAATGCCATATCCAATAAAAATCAAACCCTCATGTGCTCGATAGCGACCTCGGAGTTCTTCTGTAGAGCCGAAGCCGAAGTCAGCGGGTTCGTATTCAAAATCCTTGTCATAGTAGTACTCATAAAAAGGATAAATCAGTAGTTCACCCATGTGAACATACGTACCGAACTGTGAGGTTGGAATTCCAGTGCCGCGGTCTCGGGAATAAGTGTGAACCTCTTTCTGTGCGAGGCTCCTTGTTGGCTGAAGACCAACTACAGTGACTATCAGCGGTAACGCGAATATAAGTTTTTTGGCCTTCAATGCTAACCCTTTCTTGATATGATTTGATCTATCAGTAGATGATTTGACAGGAAGTAACGCATTTTGATTTCTGCATGTACTGGCAATCATGAGTGCTGTTTTCATCGTCATGGGTATGACGGTGTTGCCAACATAGTCTTTGGTATGAAATGTTTCCACAGGCATCTGAGGAACGAGAGGGGGTTGAAAACGCCGCTCTGCCCCATCGCCCGTCTTCACGGTGACCGCGTCTATTCACACGCCGACGACACGGCAAGGTCGAGCGCACAGGTACCTCAGAGCGACGTGCTGGGCGCGAGCGTGGTCTTGGTGATGACAACCTCGTCGACGGGGTCGCCGCTCAGGCTTTCCCATGTGCGGATGGTGCAGGTTGGTCCTTCGACGAAAACCTGAGTCCACAATAGAACCTCGTCACGGAAAAATGCGGTCGGCCCGCAGTATTTCGTCGGCTTGTCCTCCTTATACTTGCCGCCCGCTCCGGAGATGATGTATATCGTGCCTTCTGGGTCCGTATAGTATGGATCTTGCTCTTCGTTGACGGGAGCGCCGTCGTAGATTGGATACAGGCGCTCGTAAGTGTGAGCGTGCCCGTTGAAGACGACGTCGACATGGTAGCGATCAAACAGCGGCAGGAAATTCTCAATCACAGCACCGCTCCTCTTCTTGTACGTGCAGGTGATTCCAGGGTGATGGTAGTAGACGAAAATCCAGTCCGCATCAACATTTGATGACAGGTCCTGTTCGAGCCATTGGATCTGGTTGGCGCGGTCGTACAGGGTGCCGTATCGGGTGTCGAGCGCGATGAAGTGAGCGTTTGCGTAATCAAAGGAGTAGTAGTGCTCGTTGTTCGGCAAGTACCACTCCCTTTCCCAGTTGTCCTCGGGCGGGCTCTTCCAGTCGTGATCACCCAGCGTCGGCCACACCGGGATCGAGCACAGGAGATCCTTCCAGGGTCGCATCAATCGCCGGTCGTAGTCGCTTGAATGTCCCTTGCTGTAGACAATGTCGCCGCAGAGGATGCCCAGTTCTGGGCGCGGATCCGCCTCTAAAATGGCCTCAGCAGTGAACTTTTGCCAACCCTTCTTGTCGCCGACATCGCCCGTGACGAAGAAGTTGAAGCTCCGGTCGGTAGGACCGGCGTCAGTCTCGAAGCTATACTGAGGACCCTCTGCTAGGACGCGATCCCCTGCGCGTACGCGATAGTAGTAACGCGTTCCGGGCGTCAGGCTGGTCAGGGTCGCGATGCGGCGGTCACCCTCCACGCTGGCCACGACGGTCCGGTCATAATCAAGCGTCACGCCATAGTCGACGGCAGGCTGCCCGTGGTCAGATGCCACCCAGACCAGCAACGTAGAGTCTTGGGACAGGCTCTGCAGGTAGGGAGCGCGCATGTAACCCGGGGCAATTTCCGCAAGCGGCGCTGAATCCTTCCTAGGCGTGTCTCGATTCTGTGTACACCCCGAAAGTTGTAGATCGGCAATGATCAGAACCACAACCATACATCGAGTACCGTGCTGTATTAGCTTCCTGCTATGCATCTAGCTTTCTCCGAACACAGCTGATTGTCTGACTCTGTCCATATTGTAAACTCAACGGGACTGAAGGTTTTCTTCTTCGACAACTATGACATGAGGTTCAGGGCTGGCCCTAAAACGCAGGAGTAAGAAGGGTACAAACAAACACGTTGAGTAACGTCAAAGTGACGAGGGCTCTGAGAATGACTAGGGCCATTGTGGGCTTGCTTCTGACTCAACACGCCTCGAGGTGGCAAAGTTGATGGTTCAATCACTGCGACTCGCGATCGAATCGATGACTCTTCTCTTGCATGTTGTAGCATGACGCCAAAAGTCGTAAAAGGATACGAGCAAGTCTCTAAAATTCTTTTCTGCATTTTTTCTAACAATCTTTGCATGGATTGAGTAATTCACGTTCAAAATTTCACCACCGCATTCAGACGAAGGCGCGAGATAAACTCATTGCTATCGGCGGGTTCCAATTTATTTCTGCGATGAAGATACCACGTTAAATTGAAGGTGGTGTTTTTGAGAGCGACATAATCGATGGTCAGAGTATGTTGAATGTAGTTTGTAGCGATGGTTGTGTTGTCGTTAGAGAAAGCGGCCAAGACAGCATCGGTCTCTGTTTGAGAGTACCCATATCGAAAGCGCATATCATTCTTCTTCGAGGCCCGTCCGATAAAGAGGTCTAACAAAAAGCCCTGATCCTCGTCTACTTCGGCGCCAAGGTTCTTCACATAATTTCCAACGAATCGAATGGGGTAACGCTCACCAAGCCCTCGGTATTCGACTACAGCGATTGCATCGAGTAAATCAAAGTCTGAAATGTATGCTGTTGCTGTGCCTGTACTATCGGAAATTATGTTATTGCTTCGGGTATCCCCGGCGTCTGCATTACTCAAACTTCTGATCTTGTAATCGTAGAAGGCACCCGCCAACGTGAAGCTCAAATCCGGGGAAGGATGAACGGAAAACTCCGTCTGACCACCCCACATCCAGCTATCGGGAATGAGAGTTCGCGCGTTCTCATCAACGATTGAATACATCCCTGTGAGCTTTGGGATTATCTGACCAGAGCCCGAGAAGGTATAGCTCGCCGCTACGCCCTGAGGATTCACATCCCCGTCCCAGACAAGATCGGTTTTGAGGAAAGGATTCGCAAACTTGCCGCCAGTGAGAAAAATGTCTTCGTGTCTCAACTCAAGATAAACGCGATCCAAGCTGACTTCTAGATCATCGACAAAGCTGCCCAGCGTGACATCAGCTGTATTTGGATCACCACTCGAACCGGTCGCCAACCGCGCACCGAAACTAAGCAGTTCGTTGACCTTTTTTGTTACGGTGGCTCGAAAGCGCACCACTTCGCGATTTCGATCGTCCAGCGACCCAGGTTCCAGGTTGGTCGTGTTTTCATACCGCAGACGGAAATCACCAAAGAAATCTAAATCTGATGGTTCATCGGTTTGTCCTTGTACTTGAGAGACAATCGGGGACGCAACCACAAAGAGCGGGAAGATAGCTAGCAGGATGCTGATGAGACGGCGGCAACTCATCGTCCTTACCAGTGGCGTGTAATATGCTTCGTCTGAATAGTCTATCTTATCCATATTGCAACCTCCGAGATGCCAGTGTGATTAAGAAACTTACTCGATTTGTCTATAGATGTTGTACAATCAACATTATTATGCGTAGCGGTCCGACATAGTCGGACGGCTAGCAAGCACGAACCTTCTTTGAAACTCCTCATCACGGTCGTCACGAACCCCGCCTGCGTTGTTGAACAAACGTGAGATGGCTTGACGCAATAGGAGCGGCAGGCATTTCGTGACGATGACCTTGCAGATCTCCACAGATTTATGTCACGGCATCTGCTCGTAATTCCGAGATCAATGTGGGGAGAAGGGGCTCGTGACGACCTGGGATCAACATTGTTGGACAGCCCCCAAAGACAGGAAAGTTATTTTATCCCGTGATCCTTATCCAGATTGTAGGCTCGGGGTGCCAGGCACACGGCTAACCCCAAAACGCAAGTACAGGCTGGGTATGACGAACAGGTTGAGCAACGTTGCAGTGATCAGGCCACCCAGAATGACTACGGCCATCGGGTGCTCTATCTCATTACCGGGAATT
>JAPUKJ010000124.1 GCA_027295705.1 Ignavibacteria bacterium
GTTGGAACATCAGTTGCCCGTGTTTAGTCTTTGTGTCTATGCTGAGGATTCTGCTCCGCGCATGAGGGTCGTCAAATACCGATGTAAAATTGAGATCGGTGATGTTTCTATTCATCCTGGCGATCTCGTCTTCGGCGATCAAGAAGGAGTTCTTATTATTCCCAGAGAAATTGAAAAGGATGTCGCTCCCCAGGCTTTAGAAAAAGCACGAGGTGAGAAATCCGTACGTAGCTTGATTGAAAAAGGTATGGCAAGTACTGACGCTTTCAAAACATATGGAATTCTGTAATGCATGATAACAGAGATGAGTTTTGATTAGGAATATTTTGTCGTGTCGCAATCATTTCCAGGTGCTTTTAGCCTAGAAGGGGAGAACGCACTCATTACTGGTGGTGCCACTGGGATTGGCTATGGAATCGCGAAAGCTTATTCTGCGGCTGGAGCCAAAGTAATTCTTGCCGGTCGGCGAGAGGATGAATTGAAAAGAGCTGTCTCAGAGCTCGGTGAACGATCAGACTATCGTGTTCACGATGTTACAGCGTTTAGTCAATCAGCGTCTCTGATCAATTCTATAGAAGACCAACATGGTTCATTAACCATTCTAGTAAATAATGCAGGTATCCATTTGAAAAAGCCGGCGGTGGAAGTTACAGAAGAAGAATTCTTGCAAGTTTTGAATGTACATGTGTTGGGCGCTTTTTCGCTGAGCCGAAATGTTGCTACCAACATGATGAGAAACGAAAAGGGAAGTATCCTTTTCATTGCCTCCATGGCCTCGCTGTTTGGGATTCCATATGTAACCGCTTACTCTGCTGCGAAATCTGCGTACCTCGGGATGGTCCGAGCGTTGGCGACGGAATGGTCTCCAAAGGGCATTCGAATCAACGCGATCGCTCCTGGCTGGATCGAAACGGAAATGATGCGAAAGGCCATAGAATCGGACCCGGAGCGCAAGAGAAAAATTCTAGGAAGAACGCCCATGAACAAATTCGGCAGTGTTGAGGACATCGGCTGGGCCGCCACCTATTTGAGTTCTCCAGCTGCGCAGTTTATAACAGGCACATGTCTCTCTGTAGATGGCGGTGTGTCAATAGGGTTCTAAGTTGGGCTGTACCCTGCCGTGAAGCGATTGTAATTATGACAAGGCATTTTTTCCTGTAGAAAACTCCAACGAGGTAACGAAGGATGAGTGATGGAATGATTTCTTATGTATTGTATGGTAAGGAGGACCTCCGTCCCGAACGGCGGACGGTACCGGAAGTGAAACCTGGACAGGTGCTGATCAAAGTCCGCCGGATGGGGATATGTGGCTCGGATGTGCATTATTTCATTCATGGTTATTGTGGGGTTTTTATTCCTAAGCGCCCATTCATTTTAGGTCACGAGTTCGCTGGCGAAGTTGCTGAGACAGGTGCGGGCGTGAAAGGAGTTTCTGTCTGCGATCGCGTTGCCGTCGATCCCTCGTATCCATGCAGCATCTGCAGATTTTGCCGGACGGGACGCTACAACCTATGTGACAACATGAAATACCTGGGCAGTGCCAGCACTGATCCTCATGTCGACGGTGCATTCTGTGAATATATTGCAATGCCTGCCGCAAACTGTTACGTACTGCCAGATAAAATTGACTACGGGGAGGCGGCCCTCTTGGAACCGCTGTCAGTGGCGACACATGCCGTTATGCGTGCAGGTTCGGTATCCGGCAAATCGGTTCTGATAGCTGGCGGTGGAACCATCGGCCAGCTAGTTCTTCTTGTGGTGCGCGCTTTTGGCTCGGCGCACATAGTTCTAAGTGATATCCGTGAGGCACCACGAAAGCTTGCACTGAATCAGGGGGCCGACCATGTACTCGACGCAACTACGGATTCCATGAAAGGTCAAGCGCTTGGCATAGTAGAAGACGGTTTTGATATCATCTTTGAGGTTTCAGGATCACCTGCGGCGCTAGGGCAGGCTATAGATCTTGTACGTCGCGCTGGCACGATAATTCAAGTTGGTACCTTACCATCTGAAGTGGAGCTACCGGCCAACATGATCATGGTCAAAGAGCTTAATATACTTGGGTCGTTCCGCTTTGCAAACGTGTTTTCAACTGCCATCAATCTGATTGCTTCCGGTCGCATCAATCTCCGTCCGTTGATCACCCATACATTTCCATTTGGCAATTTCCTCAGTGCAATGAATCTGGCTTGCGGGAAGGAAAACATCATCAAAGTCCAGGTGGAAGCTTGAAATACAGAACACTTGGAAAGACAGGTCTAAAGGTTTCCGTACTGAGTTATGGAGGCTCTTCTCTTGGTTCGGTGTTTCGCAAAATCGACGAGGCGGAAGGCATCCGTACCGTCCAAACCGCAATCGATCTTGGGATCAATTATGTCGACACCTCCCCGTTCTATGGCATAACTACAGCGGAATCTATCCTGGGAAAAGCACTTAAGCAGATCCCGCGAGAAAAATACTACCTGGCAACGAAGGCAGGTCGTTATGGTTATGATTCGAAGGACTTTGATTTTTCTTACGATCGAATTATAAAATCTGCTGAAGAAAGCATGAAGCGACTTGGCGTAGACTATCTTGATGTCTTTCAGCTTCACGATATTGAATATCACGGCGGACGTTTCATCGAGCAAGCGCTAACGGAGGGTATCCCAGCGCTACAAAAGCTCAAGGAACAGAGTAAGACCCGATTCTACGGTATAACAACGTATCCCATCGAAGTTTTCCGTAAGGCCCTTGCAAGGGTTGACGTAGACACCACCCTAAGCCATAATCATTTTTCTCTCAATGACACCCAGTTGCTTGATCTCTTGCCACTCGTAAAGGAAAAGAATCTTGGCCTAATCAACGCTTCTCCTTTGTCTATGGGCTTGCTTACCAAGAGGTTCGTTGCGGATTGGCACCCGGCGACTGAGGAACACAGGGCTGTTGTCAACCGTGCGATTTCGTTTTGTGAGAGTGAGGGAACGAGTCTTGAGAAACTTGCCGTTTGGTTTTCCACTAGGAATGAGGACATCCCCACTACGCTTGTTAGCACTGCAAATCCCGAAAGGATCAAGAAAAACGTCGCGTGGACAGAAGAACCGTTAGACATGCAACTCGTGGAAAAAGTCCAGAGAATTCTTCAGCCAATATTCAACAAAGATTGGGGCTTTGGTGACTAGTTCAGTTTTAATCTGACTGATATTGCAGATCACTGCTCAAGTTTACTTCTTTGGCCATTTCACTCAGAGGGCGAATCTCGAATTCGATGCGTATTGATGGTCATCAACATTTTTGGCAATACAGTCCGAGTGAACACATCTGGATGACTGAAGAGATGAATATCCTCAAACGCGATTACCTCCCAGATGACATTATCCCACTTCTGAAATCGATCGGCTTCGACGGCACGATCACCGTTCAAGCTAGGCAGATGCTTAAGGAAACCGACTGGTTGCTCGAACTGTCCGATCAAAAAGAATTCATGAAAGGAGTAGTCGGCTGGGTCGATTTGTGTTCATCAGAACTTCGCTCCCAATTAGAAAAATACTCTAAACACTTGAAGTTCAAGGGAGTCAGGCATGTTGTACACGATGAACCAGATGACAAATTCATGCTGAGGGACGACTTTCAGCGGGGTATTGCCCAGTTGCAGGAGTTTGGCCTCACGTACGATCTTCTGCTGTACCCTCGTCATCTACCGATTGCAATCAAACTGGTAGAAAAATTTCCTGACCAGCCATTTGTTGTTGATCATATTTCAAAGCCAGCGATAAAGGAGAAGCTTGTCTCGCCTTGGCAGGAAGACCTCCGGGCACTTGCGATGCTTGACAACGTCTATTGTAAACTTTCCGGGATGGTTACAGAAGCAAGCTGGCATCAGTGGGCACCGGACGACTTCAAAAAGTACAGCGATATCGTGCTCGATGCATTCGGACTCGACCGTGTCATGATCGGGTCTGACTGGCCAGTCTGTACTTTATCAAGCGATTACAGATCTGCGATGAATATAGTGATCGATTATGTTCAAGAGTTTCCGATAGGAACCCGCGAAAAAATTCTTGGCGAAAACTGCGCCCGCTTCTATAGGGTCACAGTCTGAACGACCCTCGTGACCCTGGGGGAAAGCTGAAAGGTAACAAACAATGAATTCTATCTGTATCATGAAATCTCGGGGAGAATGAGATATGGAACGATTTGGAATTGTCATAAAGGTGAAACGAGAAAAGCTGGAGGAGTATAAGAGCCTGCATGCCAATCCGTGGCCTGAAGTGGTTACAACACTCAGGGATCACGGTCTGAAGAATTTCTCAATCTATCATAAGGATGAATATCTGTTTGGCTACTTTGAATACTACGGAAGTGATCTTGAATCTGACCTTAAGAAAATGAATGAAATTCCCATCTATAGTAAGTGGCTATCTCTCACTGATCCGTGTCAGGAACCTTTGGCGTCCCGGCACCCGGGAGAGTGGTGGGCCTCGATGGAGGAAATCTATCATCATGATTGAACATGGGTTCATAAAATGAAACAGCTTCTCCGAGTTGAAGGATATTGCCCAATCGCGCGTTCATTTAGGCTCGACAAACAATCGGTAATAGAAGTTGAGTTCCAAAAAGCTTCAGGAGGTCGTATTCCGGAGTTATTATGAACCTTGGTCTGGGTTTGTATCGAGATTCTCTCACAGAGGACAATTTTCGATTCGCAAGGCAAGCCGGTGCTACCCACGTGATCGTTCATCTGGTCGACTATTTCAAGGGTACAAATCCAAGGTTGTCGAGTGGATCGGAGCTAGAAGGTTGGGGAACGGCTACCAACCAGGGGAAACTCTGGAGCTATGAAGAGCTCATCGATATCAAAAAGGTGATCGAGGCACATGGATTAAAATGGGAGGCGATCGAGAATTTTGATCCTTCCCATTGGTCGGACATTCTGCTTGATGGACCAAAAAAGAAAGAACAAATAGAAGGTCTCAAAGGCATCATTCGCGATGTAGGAAAAGCAGGGATTCCTATCATCGGCTACAATTTTAGCATCGCTGGCGTTTGGGGTTGGATAAAGGAGCCTATTGGTCGGGGCGGCGCTGTTTCGCTTTTGTTTGATGAGCAGAAAATTGACATGAATCAACGCATACCCAACGGTATGGTTTGGAATATGGTCTACGACCCTGCTGCCCCGAAGGGTCGCGTTCCCAACATTTCTAGTAATGAATTGTGGGAGCGCGTGCGTTATTTTTTGGAGGAAATCGTACCTGTTGCGGAAGAAAGTGGTGTTCGCATGGCAGCACACCCGGATGACCCTCCAGTGGATTCCCTTCGCGGCACGGCTCGATTGGTGAATCAACCGCATAAATACCAACGGCTCTTGGATCTCGTCCCCAGTTACTCCAACGGTCTAGAGTTCTGCTTGGGGACGATTCAGGAGATGAGGGAAGGCGACATTTACGAAAGTCTCGACAAGTATTCAAGACAGGGAAACATCTGTTATGTACATTTCCGGAACGTCAAGGGGAAGGTTCCACGCTATAAGGAGGTCTTTGTTGACGAGGGGGACATCGATATGATAAGAGTTCTAAGAATCTTGAAGAAGAATAATTATCGCGGAGTTCTTATCCCCGACCATACACCGGAGATGAGTTGCAGCGCCTCTTGGCATGCAGGCATGGCCTTTGCTCTTGGATATATGAAAGGAGCAATCCAGGCGGTTCAAATGGCGTATTTGTAGAGAATTGGGTAGCCGGCCGGGAAGCACTTATGTGTGGAATTTTTCTGGAATCTACTCGCTTGCACGGACACGGCCGTAACCGCTGAGTGAAGGGAAAATGGCGAAGTACAAGGTCGCGGTGGTTGGATGCGGAGAGCGGAGTCAGCGACACATTCGATCTTATGAGTGGATCAATTGCGCGGAAGTGGTCGCGTGTTATGCACCGACTCCTCGGCGACGGGGTAAGCTCGCAGGTGAATTCGGCATCAGGGCTTATGCTGATATGGAAGAAATGATTATGAGAGAAAAGCCGGACCTTGTTCATTTGGTGACTTGGCCGGACACTCGGGTGGAGTTAATGACCTTGGTCTCCCGCCTAGGAGTCCCAGGCTGCACTGTTGAGAAGCCTATAGCCACAGGCGTCAGCGACTGGAAGGAATTATGCAAGCTGGAGGAGACCTGCCGGACCAAGTTTGCTATCTGTCATCAGTTCCGCTGGCACCCGGATCTTGTGAGATGCCGTGAGCTAATCCAATCGGGCAAGCTGGGGAACTTGAAATTTCTCGACGTCTCCGCAGGGATGAACATTTGCGATCAGGGGACGCACATCCTGAACTATGGCATGTCTCTTAACGGAGACTCACCTGTAGCGAGCGTTTTCGGCGCCGCAAGCGGCGGTTCACAGATGGGTACAGGCCATCCAGGTCCTGATGGCACCATGGGTTACCTTGCGTTCGAGAATGGTGTGCGCGCTCTCTGGAGCAATGGTCCTAATGCCCCACGGTGTGGAGATCCGGAAGCGCCTTGGCAGCACGTGCGGGTTGCAGCCTACGCAGAGAGGGGGAGGGTTGAGTGGGAAGAATTTGGTATTTGGAACGTGGTTTCCACAGACGGTGAAGAGAGTCGTGACTTCGGTGGTATGGATACGTGGATGGAAAACAATCTCAAAGCACAGGCGGCTTTCCACAGATCGATGTTCGATTGGCTCGAAGACGACCGCAAGATTCCGGGAACGAACTTGAAGCAATCACTGCATGAATGGAGGGTTGTGCTGGCACTCTATGCAAGCACTGTGTCGCGAAAACCAGTTGAACTTGCCAGGTTCAATCCTCCTGATGATCTCATGCAAATGCTTCTTGAAGTGCTATGAACGCTAAGGGAATAATCAGTTCCAGATAGTAGGTGCATGTATACATGGCAAATGAGCTGTTGATGCAGGAATTGATGGCCTCATCAAAAGGAAATAATCAAACTTTTTCGGTTGATCTATCGTCAGTGGAACCGGTTAACGTGTACCCGAAATCGATCAATCAGGTACATGATGATTATCTTTTTGTTGCGAGAAGAGATGTCGAGAAACATCTTTATATCGTTTCGATAAAAGGTGAAGCTTCTCTCAACGACAAGTTCAGTGGTGTGTTCATAAAGTCAGACCGGGGATACGGTTCGGAACCGATAAAACGCTGTCCGCTGAATCATCATAATGCAATGGCAATTCGCCAGTTGTTTGATTTCACCAAGCCGGTTTTGATCGGCATTCAAAATTCGATTGGATTGGGAGACCGGTTAGGACTGGCGAATCCAGCTCATTTGCGAGTGGTCGCTGGAACAAATTTGAAACCGATCCTTGCACAGCAGTCGATCAGGGAACTTGAACGGACTCATCGAGAAGCAGAGGATGTAATGGATGCAGCCACTTGGGCAGTTTTCCAAGAGGGGTACAGGGATGGATTTGGC
>JAPUKJ010000125.1 GCA_027295705.1 Ignavibacteria bacterium
TAGCTCATTCCTTTGCGAAAGGGCAATAAAAAACCCGCAGGCACGAAGCCTTGCGGGGGCGATGAGACACGAAGTCCCAAAGGGATGACAGCACCAATATAACATCCCCGAAACGCAAAGTCAAAAATTACCCCCCCCCACGGAAAAAAAAGTGCAAATATGCCCTTTTTTTACTCCGTGATTCATCAACCCTAAAACCGATAAATCAGGGCGTGGCACAGGTTCAGAGTTGGAAAGTTGCAACGCGGAGAGCACAAATAAGACACAGTCACTTTTTTGGCGTCCAAAACTGCCCTTTTTCGTCGGGGCGGCGGGATTCGAACCCGCGACCTCTTGGTCCCGAACCAAGCGCGCTAGCCGGGCTGCGCTACGCCCCGAAGTTTGAAATCCCACTGCTTTCGAGCGGGACTACGCTCCGAATACACCAAATAATAGTGCAATTACCACTGAGAATCAACGAGAATCCTGTTTCGAATTAGGTTGAGAAACGCTGGAATCTCTCAGAGATTTCCTTCAAGACGTCTTGAAGGTTCCGGCTTTCATTCATGTTGATCCACAGAATTCGTGCGTCACGCTTGAACCACGTAAGCTGTCGCTTCGCAAAGCGCCGGGAATTCCGCTTAAACAACTGGATCATCTCCTTATAAGATATCTCACCTCGCCTGTACGCAAACCCCTCGGCATAACCGACTGTGTTCAGGGCATTGAGGGAGCTTGTATACCCTCGCCTCTCGAGACCTTCAATTTCATCGAGCAGACCCTGAGCAATCATCTCATCACAGCGAGCCTCAATGCGTTGATAGAGGGCCTCTCGATCCCACTTCAACCCAAACATGACAGGTGTAAAGTTGATTGCAGGCTTGCGTTCGCGCTGGTGCTCAGAGATTGGCCTGCCCGTCATATGGTACACCTCGAGAGCACGGATGATGCGCCTTGGTTTTGTGGGATCCGCTTTGGCCGCGCTGACTGGATCAACCCTGCATAGCTCATCAATCAATTGCCGAACACGTCCTGCCTGCAGTTGCCGCTCCATTATTTCCCTGAATTCTGCATTAGCTGCAGGCCCTTCAAAGAATCCATCAATTAACGAATGGATATACAACCCCGAGCCACCGGTGACGATAGGAAGCTTCTTGCGCTCAAACATGTTTTCAATAACGTTTCTCCCTCGAATACCGAATTGCCCCGCATTGAACTCTTGATCAGGTAACAGCTCATCGACGAAGTGATGCTTTACTTGAGACATTTGCTCACGCGTCGGCTTGGCAGTACCGATATCAAGATATTTGTAGACCTGACGAGAATCCGCAGAGATGATTTCACCATCAAGTATTATTGTCAGCTCTATTGAAAGTGTTGTCTTACCCGATGCGGTGGGACCAACTAGAACGAGAACGTTACGCGAAGGAAAGGTATCGTGAGCACTCATCAGTTATTTGATTAAACGGCAATGTAAAAGCGGAGTTATGGGGCGCTGGAAAATCTCGGCAGCTGAGGGAGAAAAGTAGTGTGTTTTTCAGTCACTGTTCGATAACCAAGACTGAAGCAAGAAATCGGCATAGCCTGTATTAACGCCACCCCATCTTTCCTATGAGCGGGACAAACTTGAAGCCTTCGATCTCTCTATGGTCAAACTTGTCTCCGTTGCGAGTGCAAACTGTTAGCGTTTGTATATCCAAATCACCAACCGGGATGACCAGTCGCGCCCCGTCTGCAAGTTGGTCTAGGAGGGGTTGAGGGACATTGGGCGCTCCAGCAGTCACAATGATCCCGTCGAATGGCGCAAATTCAGTCCATCCCACAGTTCCATCACCTCCTTTTGAAGCAATTCTATAGCCAAGTTTGTCGAACATTTTACGCGCACCAGCCAGAAGATCAAGGTCACGCTCAATTGTAAACACTCGAGCACCCATCTCAGCGAGGATTACGGCTTGGTAGCCCGAGCCAGTGCCAACTTCAAGGACCTTATCTCCCTTTTTTACTTGAAGGACCTGTGTCATGAAGGCAACGGTATAGGGCTGCGAAATCGTCTGCCCGCTACCAATCGGCAGGGCTGAATCTTCATAAGCACGATTCTTGAAAGCCTCCGGCACGAAGAGATGTCTTTCAACAGTCGCCATCGCTCGCAAGAGACATTCATTTGTAATGTCCCGGTCTTTCAACAGCGCAATCATTTCTTGACGGTCAAAATCAAATTTTCCCAAGTGGCTTTCCCGCTCTAAGCATTATTCCTTATTGTTTTCCAGATTGAACGAACCGACCGGTCAGTTTCAACGTTCAAACGGTCTCTTAACTCCTGGCGCAAAGCGGCTGGCGAAAGCCCCTGGGAGAGGCTACCATTTTCGGCGATCGATATGGTGCCAGTTTCCTCTGACGCTATCACTACGACAACGTCCGCTTGTTCGGAGATTCCCAGCCCCGCCCTGTGTCGTGTTCCAAGCAAACGTCCTTCCCACACAGTAAGGTTGGACAGAGGTAGTGTGCACCGCGCCGCCTCGATCAATCTGTCCTTAATGACAACTGCCCCATCGTGAAGCGGCGATCTAGGATGAAATATGGACAGAAGCAATGAATTGCTTACGAGAGCTTCCATCTTCGTCCCTGTTTCGGCATATGTCCTTATACCAATCGCCCTGACGAACACAATCATGGCGCCGTGTTTTTTCTTGGACAGCTCGGTTACCGCTCCCACCACATCTTCGATCGATTCATGGACATCCACCTTGAGAAAAAGTCGTATGATCCGGTTGCGACCAACCAGGACGAGCAATCTTCGCAATTCCGGCTGAAACAAAATGATAAATGCGATAACCCAGATAACCTGTAGTGGTTGAAATATCCAAGTCATCACCTTTAGGTTCGCAGCCTGAGCAACAAACGAAACACCCATAATGAGCAAGAGACCCACAAAAATCTGGGCAGCAATTGTCCCCCGCATGGCTATATAGAGGCGATAAAAGATGAAGGAGACGAGGGCAACGTCAACGATGTCGATAAGACCAACAGAGAGAAATCCTATTTTGAATAGCTCCATCGAGGATAATTGAGGTTTTTATCTGTTCAGATCGTCATCGGCAGAGCGCCGGCAACACACTGGTCGACGGCCTCTCGTAGGCTTCAAGCGGCGGCGCGTTTTATGGCATCAGCAACCAGTGCAGCACGCTTTGCTTCTTTCACGTCATGTACGCGAAGAATATTCGCTCCATAGAGAATACATGCCACGCAAGCAGCAATTGACCCTTCGATTCGCTCTTCGACCAGCAAATTTAAGATATTCCCAATAAACGATTTGCGCGAAGGCCCGACAAGAATTGGGTAGCCAAGACTCTTGAAGGTCGAGAGCTCCTTGATCAAGCGGAGATTATGATCCTGCCTCTTTCCAAACCCGATGCCGGGGTCAACCATCATTTGGTTTATCCCCATGTGGCGTCCACGTTCCAAGCCGTTCTGAAGAAATTCCGATACCTCACCGAGCAAGTCGTCATATGTGGGGTCTAGCTGCATAGTCTTCGGCGTTCCTTTTATATGCATGAGAACGGCCGACGCCCCAGCCTCAGCCACCACAGACGGCATCTCCAGGTCGAACGTAAACCCGCTGATGTCGTTTACGATCACGGCACCACATCCAAGCGCCTTTTCGGCAACAGCAGCTTTATACGTATCAATCGAAATCGGTATGTCTGTTTTATCTGCCAATTTCTCAATAACCAGTGTGACACGCCGAAGTTCCTCTTCCATCGTCACCGGCTCCGCACCCTCCCCGTATGCATGGCTCTTGGGCCGGGTTGATTCCCCCCCGACATCGATGATATCCGCACCTTCAGCGACCATCTCAAGGGCACGCTCTACAGCTTTGTCCACTGTGACGTACTTGCCACCATCAAAGAATGAGTCCGGTGTGACATTTAGAACCCCCATAATATGCGTTCGGGCAGAAAGATCGCACTCTTTCTGCCCAAACCTGTATACAAATGTCTTATCTGTAACTGCCGTGTCGACCATGATCTCAATTGGTGCAATATATATAAATCCACGTGAGGTCGCAACCAAGTGACACTGAAAAAGGTGACCGTTCAGATCACCTTATTGTGAGGATGATGGTTTCTTCTTCGCCAGCTGGGACTTCCGTTTTGCCTTTGCCCGTTCGATTGTTTTCTTATGTTTCTTCATCACCGCGCGTTTTTTTTTGTACATCTGTCCTCCGTACTTTGATTAATTCAGACGTAATTAAACGTAGCCATCACTGCGGATAATCCGTTCAACTTCCTCAAGTTGTGCCAACTTTGGGATAACATCTACAAAGTACCCTCGCAGCATTTGCAGTCGCTTATTTTCCGAGACAAGTTCCAACAGTCCCTGCCGCTGATTCAAACTCATACCGGCTTTTTGAGCCAGCAAAAATGAAAGGTCATCGCTGCGGATATCAAGCGGTACGGGCTCAAATTTCTGCCTATAGACAACAGAGACCAGCTTATTAAATAACTCTATTGTTTCCTGCGCAAGAGGCGGATCGACAGGTTCGTCGGAGTTTTCCAGGTATTGAACAAAGCCAACTGTGTACGGGGCAAGATCATAATCATAACGGTATAGTTTGTACCGTCGACCTCCCTGAACGACGATGTCCAACCGCCCATCCTCATATTTCTGAAGCACGTCCTTCACTGTTGCTGTGCACCCTATCTCTGACATCTTGCTTTCATTGACAAGGATAATTCCAAGTTCCTTATTGTCGGAAACACATTCGTTAATGAGGACTTTATAGCGTTCCTCAAAAATGTGGAGTGAAAGTGCGGAGTTGGGAAACAAGACAACTTGAAGCGGAAATAATGGAAGCGGTTCGCCGCTCATGATGACAATTTCTTCTCTTTTGAACAGATGATACCGAATTCTGTTCCAAACGTCAAGGAAAAAGAAATCCCGTTCCCCTGTAGAAGGGATCGGGATTTTTATCCGAATTTCGGATCGCTTAGTCTTCGTATTCGTCGTACCAGGCCGCTTGAATCGCTTCTAGGATTCGTTCCGTAGCAGCATCAGGATGGTCGCTGAAACCCGGAAGCTCTGTCACCATCTTTTGCAGTTCATCATTCCCGACGCTCATCGGGTCAACGTCTGGGTACGTCTCAACAAGATCGATCGCAATCTCGTCGATATCTCTCCAGGTAAGCTTCATATACGCGCTGCACGAGAACTACTTTGCATATTTCTTGAACCGCTCATTGATTCGTGACCAATGGAGATTGCCAAGGAAATTGTCGATGTAAGCGGCTCGCTTTGGGCCATCCTTATGATAGTAGGCATGTTCAAACACGTCAACGGGGATAAGTGGTATGCCGCCCCATATGGCCCCATAATGATGCTCATCGACGAGCACGTTAAGCAGACGTTTTGAGTAAAGCATATCATAGACCAAAACACCCCATCCGCTCAGCTTTGCTGAGATCGCACCTGCTTTGAAATCTGCTTTCCATTTCTCAACGGAACCAAACTCCTTTTCAATTGCGGCTTTGACTTCAGGGCCTTTCGATACGTCGCCGTCACCGCCCATCACCTCCCAATAGATATCATGGAGGACGGTACCGGCATGATTCCATGTTGTACGCCGTTTCAGCTCGCCGATCATACTATAGTTGCCGTTGGCTGCTGCACGATCTGCAGTCTCCAAGCCTTTTTCGATATTGTTCAGCGCGGTTACATATCCTTTATGGTGCGTATTATAGTGCCAGTCCGTTGTTTCTGCATCGATGACATTTGCGAGAAGCTTCTTCGCCTCTGCATCGGAATAAGGGCGCGGGTTGAATTTCCATTCGTACGACATTGCGAATCTCCTTTTAGTATGTAAATGTGAGGGTTGAATGACTTCAGGACGCCAGTTAACGGAAAGCGGCACAGGCTCGCTGATGACAGGCGACGTTCTCTGCGAACGTGCACGCCTCAGCGATCTATTCCTAGGAAGTCTTTTGTTGAATGATACTGCAAACCGCTGAGTTAAGTGGCAGGATAAAAAAATAGGTCAACTATTGCAACACTCGGCAGGTGCGACATCGGTCGATTGATGACCAGTCGCCCCCTGCCAATTCCGTAATGTTACACTCCGAAAGAACTACCACAACCACAGGTTTTTGTGGCCTGAGGATTGTTGAAGACAAATCCTTTTCCGTTCAGCCCGTCGCTAAAGTCAAGGACAGTACCAGAAAGGTAGGACAGGCTCTTCGGGTCGATAAACACCTTTATGCCATGAATTTCGATGATCTTGTCGTTTTCCCGAGGGTTCTCGTCAAACGCGAGGACATATGAGAGGCCAGAGCAGCCACCTCCCTTCACACCAACGCGCAGGCTATGGCTTTCAGGGATGTTGTTCTCGTTTTTCAGCTTCACAACCTGCTCTGCAGCTTTGGGCGTGATCAAGATTTCTCCATTGATGTCTGGCTTGTTGATTGTCGTCGTATCTGCCATAATTGATCTCCTATTTGTGAATCTTACATCCCTAATTGCAGTCTTGCTGCTTCCGTCATCATACTTGGGTTCCAAGATGGATCCCACACAACATTGACTTTTGCTGCTGTTACTCCCGGAACACTTTTTGCTTTGGCCTCAACGTCCGCAGGGAGGCTTTGTGCAGCCGGACAATTCGGAGACGTCAGCGTCATGACCACCAGCACCCCGCCGTCGGCCGCCACCTTCACATCGTATATCAACCCGAGCTCATAGATGTTTACAGGAATCTCCGGATCATAGCATGTACGTAGTTGCTCAATCACTTGACCATGAATGAGGTTTTGTTCAACTGTACTTATAGATGATGCATCCATACTCTTTCCTTGGTTCTACCTACACACTCACTCGGTTGAAACTGTGGTTTCTTTGTTGTTCAGCGCAGCATACATGGTATGCCATGCCAAGCTTGCGCATTTCACACGTGCCGGAAATTCGGAAACACCAGAAAACGCCGCCAACCTCCCAAGGTGGTCCATGTTTTCCTCTGGATTCAACTCTCCCTTCACCAGCTTATGAAACTCTGCGAAGAGCTGTTCTGCTTCTTCTCTCGTTTTTCCTTTAAGCATCGAAGTCATCACGGAACCTGAAGCCTTCGAGATCGCGCATCCAGCTCCATCAAAGCTGATGTCCTTTATCACATCGTTCTCATACTTGACGTACACTGTATAGTGATCACCGCATAACGGATTGTACCCTTCGACCTTACGGTTTGCATCTTCGATCTTCCGGTAGTTCCGTGGACTCTTATTATGATCAAGAATAATCTCCTGGTATAATTCCCTCAGTGCAGGCATCAGCCCAGCACCTCAATGACCTTGTGAACTCCGCTAACGAGCGCGTCAATCTCTTCCTTGGTATTGTAGAAAGCAAACGAGGCCCGCGCGGTGGCTGGGATCCCGAATCTCTGCATAACAGGCTGCGCGCAGTGATGGCCAGTCCTAACTGCAATTCCTTCACTGTCCAGGATAGTCCCGATGTCATGCGCATGTATCCCATCAATCACAAATGAGAGAACACTTGCTTTTTCCTTAGCTGTGCCAATGATTTGAACACCTTTGATACTGGAAATGTTTTCAGTTGCATACTCTAGCAAGTCACGTTCGTAGGCAGCGACTGCCCCCATATCCATGTTGTTCACATAGTCAATAGCTGCACCAAAGCCGATGCCACCTCCTATATTCGGTGTCCCGGCTTCAAACTTGTACGGAAGATCATTATAGATGGTCTTCTCAAACGTAACCGATTTGATCATGTCGCCGCCACCCTGATACGGAGGCATCGCTTCAAGATGCTTTTCTTTTCCGTACAAGACTCCCACACCCGTCGGACCAAATACCTTGTGTGAAGAAATTGCATAGAAGTCACAGTCCAGATCACTGACATCAACTCTCATATGTGGAACCGCTTGGGCTCCATCGATCAGAACAGGAACTCCACGCTCGTGGGCCAGACCGATCATCTGCTTAACAGAGTTGATGGTACCGAGAGCGTTAGAGACGTGGACGAGGGCAACCATTTTGGTTCTCTCAGTTAGCAGTCTCTCGTACTCGTCCATCAGTATTTCGCCGTCATCATTAATCGGGATTACGCGGAGCTTTGCGCCTGTCTCCTGACAAAGAATCTGCCAGGGAACAATATTGGAGTGATGCTCCATGCCAGAGATAATCACTTCGTCGCCTTTCTCCACGTGGTTCCTGCCATAGCTATTCGCAACCAGGTTTATTGCTTCAGTCGTCCCACGAACAAAGACAATCTCCCTACGGCTTGCTGCGTTGAGAAAGTGTTGCACCTTGCTGCGCACCGCTTCGTATGCCTGAGTAGCCCTTTCGCTCAGGTAGTGGACACCTCGGTGGATGTTGGAATTCTCCTCCTGGTAGTACCGCATCATTGAGTCAATTACTATCTGAGGCTTCTGGCTCGTGGCAGCATTATCGAGATAGACAAGTGCTTTGCCATTCACACGCTGACGTAAAAGCGGGAAATGATGCCTGCACCCCTTAACGCGGTCTAGTTTCTCGATAATGTCCGGAGCCACTACGTCGATATCAGCTTTCGTCATGTTCGTTCTATCAGTGCCGTCCTTGCTGTAGCCTTGCATGAATCATCCCTTCGAGTTGGGAACGCAGAGGCTCAACATGGACTCGATTGATTATATCACTTGCAAACGCAAACGTCAAAACATCCCGAGCGTGATTCAAACTCAATCCCCGTGATCGCAGGTAGAATAGCTGCTCCTCATCCAGCCGCCCCACGGTCGCCCCATGCGTACACTTCACATCATTAGCAAAAATTTCCAATTGTGGTTTGGTGTCAATTGTCGCGTTATCAGAGAGCAGGAGCGTCTTGTTTGTCTGCTTCGCGTTTGTCTTCTGCGCGTCCTTTCGAACAAAGATCTTGCCATTAAACACTGCTTTGGACCTTCCGTCAAGAATTGACTTATACAGCTCGTGACTATTGCAATGCGGTTTTGCGTGATCGATCACCGTATGGTTATCCACGTGTTGCTCATCCGTCGACAACGAGAGACCGTTCAAAGTACACTCGATCCCTTCTCCGTCAAGCACTACAGTAATGTTGTTCCGCACCAGCGCACCACCGAGTGATATTGAATTGGAAGTGTAGGTGCTGTTTGCGCGTTGGTACACATGGACGGTCCCAATATGGAATGCTTTTGCACTCTCGGCTTGCAGTTTATCATGCTCAACAACTGCATTGTCCCCTGCAACAATCTCTGTAACCGCATTGGTTAAGTACGAATTGTCATCTAGACTCACGAAGCTTTCAACGATCATCACTTGGCTGTTCTCCCCTGCAAGAACAAGGTTTCTGGGATTCGAAAGGAACGGCGTTCCGAGCTTTGTGGAGATGAAAAGCAGATGAATAGGGCCTTCAATCACTTTGCCATCCGGGATGTATACAAATGCGCCATCCTGCAGAAACGCTGTGTTCAATGCAGTGAACGCATTGTCATCATAGCGCGCGTAGCGGGTTAGGTGTTCGCTCACAGCATCAGCATCAGTTTTCAATGCCGCTGCGAGACTGCCTGCCTTCGCCCATTGGGGCAATGAACCCAAGGATGAAAGCTCTTGAGAAAAATGACCATTCACGAAAACAAGCCGAGTGCACCGGAGACCGCCAAATGAAAAGCGCTCAACGTCTTCTTTCGTAACACCATCATGCGACAAATCCAGAACAGGTTTGAAGTTCATTTTGGCGATAGGAGCAACGTTGGTAAATTTCCACTCTTCATCACGAGTCGTTGGAAATCCCAACTGCGCAAACCGCGAGATCGCATCTTTTCGAATCGAATGAATGTGTGTTCCGGCCTCACCGTTCAGATGCTTTTCCATGAGTTGGAAATTCGAAACGTACCAAGAGTCCGTCATTGGGCTACGGTTCATCATAGTTCAAGAACTCTCCTGTGCGTTAACAGTAACATTCTCAGCTTCATCCTTCAGCCAGTCATAACCTTTCTCTTCTAGCTCGAGGGCCAACTCTTTCCCCCCAGACTTGACGATCCGCCCATCAACGAGCACATGAACGAAATCAGGAATAATATAATTGAGCAATCTCTGGTAGTGCGTCACGATGATGACAGCATTATCTTTTCTGGAATGTTTGTTGACGCCATCCGCCACAATTCGCAGCGCATCAATATCGAGACCGGAATCCGTCTCATCGAGGATAGCGAGCTTCGGATCCAGCACGGCCATCTGGAAAATTTCGTTCCTCTTCTTCTCACCACCGGAGAAGCCCTCGTTCACATGTCGGCTCAGCAGACTTTCATCCATGCCGACAAGCTTCATCTTCTCTTTCACCAATGACAGGAAATCAATAGCATCGAGTTCTTCGAGACCCCGGTGCTTCCGAATTGCATTGAGTCCAGCTTTAAGGAAGTATGTGTTTGTGACTCCGGGAATCTCTACAGGGTATTGGAACGCCATAAACAACCCCTCACGCGCCCGGTCCTCAGGAGCCATTTCCAGCAAGTTCTTCCCTTCATAGATTACCTGGCCTTGAGTTACTTCATATGTTTCTCGGCCAGCGAGCACCTGGGCAAGCGTACTCTTCCCCGACCCGTTCGGACCCATGATCGCATGGACCTCACCGACATTCACCTTCAAGCTGATACCCTTCAGTATTTCATTCCCCTGCACACCAGCATGTAGATTCCTAATTTCCAGCATCGCTACTCCTTTTGCTTTTTGTTAACCTACGCTTCCCTCAAGACTTACACCGAGCAGCTTTTGAGCTTCGACTGCAAACTCCATGGGCAGCTCACGGAACACTTCCTTGCAGAAGCCGTTAACGATCATATTCACCGCATCCTCGCTTGAGAGACCCCGCTGCTTGCAGTAGAAGATTTGGTCCTCGCCAATCTTTGATGTTGACGCTTCGTGTTCCATCGTGGATGATGTATTTTTCAGCTCAATGTACGGAAAAGTGTGAGCACCACATTTGTCACCAAGGAGAAGTGAGTCACACTGAGAGAAATTTCTCGCGTTCGTGGCATTCTTCAGAATCTTGACCAATCCGCGGTACGAGTTGCTGCCGTGACCAGCGGAGATACCTTTCGAAACGATGGTACTTCTGGTGTTTTTGCCGACGTGAATCATCTTAGTTCCTGTATCAGCCTGCTGGTAGTTGTTCGTCAGTGCAACCGAATAGAACTCACCAATAGAATTATCACCCTGGAGAATCACACCCGGGTACTTCCATGTAATTGCCGAGCCCGTTTCAACTTGCGTCCACGAAATTTTGGAATTGACACCGGCACACTTTCCTCGCTTGGTCACGAAGTTGTAGATTCCTCCTTTGCCGTCTTTGTCGCCGGGGTACCAATTCTGCACGGTTGCATACTTGATCTGTGCGTTGTCAAGCGCCACAAGCTCTACTACAGCTGCATGCAGCTGGTTCGTGTCACGCATTGGTGCAGTGCAGCCTTCGAGGTAGCTCACATAAGCGCCTTCCTCAGCAATGATAAGAGTCCGCTCAAACTGACCTGTTTCGGCAGCGTTGATGCGGAAGTAGGTTGACAACTCCATCGGGCAACGAACACCCTTGGGGATGTAGCAGAACGACCCGTCGCTGAAAACGGCAGAGTTCAGCGTTGCAAAAAAGTTATCGCTGTAGGGAACAACGGAGCCGAGATACTTCTTCACCAATTCTGGATGATTTTGGACGGCCTCGGAAAATGCGCAGAAGATGATTCCGATGTCCTTCAACTTCTCACTGAAAGTGGTCGCCACCGAAACACTGTCAAACACCGCATCAACAGCAACACCGGTGAGGCGCTCCTGTTCAGCCAGAGAAATACCGAGTTTCTCGTAGGTTCTTAACAATTCCGGGTCTACCTCTCCAAGACTCTTTGGTTGTTTCTCTTGTTTTGGAGCCGAGTAGTAGATCATGTTCTGGTAATCAATAGGAGGATAGTGGATGTTTGCCCAAGTAGGCTCCTTCATCGTCAGCCAGTGACGGTACGCTTTCAACCTCCATTCCAGCATCCACTCTGGGTCATTCTTCTTGGCAGCAATGAAACGGATGATGTCCTCATTTAAGCCTCGAGGCGCAGAGTCAGCCTCAATGTCCGTTACGAACCCGTACTTGTATTCACGGTTTGCGAGTTCTTCTATCGTGTTGGTCTGAGTGGCCATATTCTTTCCTTTTCTAGTTTTTCTTGTCCTCTTGGCGATTCTGCATTTTTCGACTGCTGATCATTCACATTGCCGTTATTTTTTGCTCCCCGCCGGTGTAGAACTCTTGATTGGCGGAAGAGGCTTTCGTTCTCCTGCGGGAGAAGCCCTGGCCGGAGACTCTGCCGGAGTCGACTGAGCCTGTGGAGGAGCTTGAGCCGTTGTCCCCTCCGTCTGCGATGAAGCCGCGGCAGGAGCGGATGCTTCAGCCGTAGCGGTCGTTGCTGTTTCACGTTGTTTCGGAGCACCTTCCGCGGGTGTTTCCTTGTCCGCTGGGGCTGGACTCCTAGGCGGTGGCAATGAAGAGGAACCCGAACCTGATGTTGCATCAGCCGGAGTCAAGCTTTTCGGTGGTGCTGCTGAACTCGTTGCCGCCGGCTTGCCTGTCGATGCAAACGAACTCTTCAACGGAGGTAAACCCTCAGTTGGGCGCGGAGCCGCCGGAGCAGAAGGCGCCGGCTTTGCAGCTGGTTTCCTAGCTGCTGCCGGTTTTGAGGGCGGCTTCCTGAATTCTTCATAATGCAACACCCAACTCTGCCTGTCAATCGGAGTCAGTGTCTTCTTCCTCTCCAATTGCGCTATG
>JAPUKJ010000126.1 GCA_027295705.1 Ignavibacteria bacterium
CCGCTCTTGGGTACGCCTCCTTTGGCGGCATAAAAGAATAGGACCCAAGTACAGTGTAGGAGTCAGCCAGTCCTGCATAGGCTGAGGCGTATTCAGGATCTTTCTCAATCGCTCGCTGAAAGAACTCGATTGCTTTCTTACCCCCCTCTTCTGTCCACTTGTTCCAGTAAAAACGACCCTTTAGATACAAATTGTATGCTTCAAGATTGTCGGTATAGCGCTTGACAAGTGGACGGTCACGTCCACCAACGAGTTTCACCTTCAACTTGCCGACAATCGTTCGGGAGATTTCATCCTGGATAGCAAACACGTCTTCCATGTCGCGCTCGTAGGTCTGTGACCAGAGATGGTAGCCATCGGCTATGTTGATGAGCTGTGCTGTGATGCGCAGCTTACTGCCTGCCTTTCGCACACTTCCTTCAAGAATAGTAGTTACATTGAGTTTGTCTCCAATCTCCCGGATATCTTCCTGCTTTCCTTTGAACGCAAACGCTGACGTCCTGGAGGCAACTCTTAACCCTTCAACCTTACTTAGCACATTGATGAGCTCTTCTGTCATCCCATCGCTGAAATACTCGTTCTCCGGATCCGCACTCATATTGACGAAAGGCAGGACCGCAACGGAAGCCGGCGTCGCTACCTGTTCATATCTTTGCCACAAATACAGCCCTCCTACTATACTCAATCCCACAAGGACAGCAGCGCCACCGTACACAAATGCGCGGTTTCTACGCGCAAGGCCAGCCAATGACACACCTTCCTTCCTCTTCCCGGATGCGCCCTCCTGTTGCACTCGCACGTCACCCTTTTCCGTACCGAGAACTGCCTCCGGCACGGCAAGACCTTGAAAAGTCAAAGCGAAGATTTCGATCGGTCTTCTGACATTTTTCAACTCCACTCGGCCAAGGGACTTCGCTTCCATCCCCGGCTGGTTCTTGATGTCATCAAACACTCGCTCACTCACGCAGATGCCACCCGGTGGAGCCAGCGACTCAACCCGTGAAGCCACGTTCACCCCGTCTCCAACGATCCCTTCCTCCTCAAACACCACATCACCTACGTGGATGCCAATACGGACCGGAATCATGGGATCTTCTTTCAACGCTTGCTGGATCTTTATTGCGCAACGGGTGGCCTCAATGGCGCTTGTGAAAGTAGAAAGCGCGCCATCGCCATAGAATTGCAGTATCTGCCCACCATGATGACCTACAAGTCGTCGAAGAATCTCCCGACACTTGTCCCTCTGGGCGGTGGCCTTAAGTTCATCTTCCTGCATGAGGGCAGTGTAGCCCACCATGTCAGTGAACATGATCGCAGCTAATTTTCTCTGTCGCTGTTCTGTCATCGTTTGCTCCTGGGCCGATCAGCGACCAACAGGGTTGGCCGAGATCTGTAGTGGCCGGGAACTTCATTCAGAGTGGGAAGTTTTTTTTTTTGCGTCATCCGGCACTTGAATGATCGTTATGTCAGTCAACCTACGGCTTTCGTATTGACAATCGTAAACAGCAATTACGAAACCTGTTGGGCCTTGAGGTCAGACGGCAAATTCTGAAAGACCTTCAAGAACATCTTTTCTGCTCTAAGGTAACCGATAACGCGGCGGTCGATTTTGTTATCGATGACAGGGAGCCATTTTAATCCTCGGCCTCGCATTGTTGCTCCCGCGACAAGAACGGAGTCGTCGATCGTCACCGTGATAGGATCCACCATGATTTCGCTAAGGTGAGTGTGACGTCGAGCTCCGGCTTCGAAAGCGCGAAACAGATCAGTGCGTGTTAGAATACCGCACAATTTTTCGTGATCATCAATAATGCAGCAAAAGCTGAACATATTTTCATTAAACAAAGCGATGGCGTGTTCGAATGTATCGTCGAGCTTGAGGTTGGCTACTGGCATAGGGTCCACAAAGGAAGAGAGAGGTTCGCGTTGAAGGATATCTCGTGCGAGTGGCATACGTTGCCAAAGACTCGTAGCACGGCGCCGTGCTGCACTGACAAGCAAGTCACGCAACGGGGCTAAGGAAGTTGAAATCTCTGAGAACACATTTCTTCCCATTACCACCACCTCCAGTGCGGTACGCGCCCGTACACTGGCTGAGCGAGGACGATTATCAATAAGAGCCATCTCCCCGAAGAAATCACCTGGTCCGAGAACGGTGAGGATCTCCTCAGAATCATCTTCCTCGGTGCGACGCAGCACTTCGGCCTCGCCCTTCTCAATGATGTAGAAGTTCATAGCAGGGGCGCCTTGGCGGAAGATGTAGTCTCCGGGCGCGTAGTATGCGTTAGAGATGCGTCTGGACTGGTCGGTCTTCAGGTGTAACAGATCGCGAGCGAAGGCGAGCTCCCATGCCCAATCAAACCCCACCTTGAAACGACGGGACCATGAGGGTAGCTTAAAAAGATACACACTGCGCCAGAGAAACCAGGCAAGAAAGCCCGACATTTGTGATCCCAGGAATTCAGCCACGGCTGTGTGCCCGCCGATGGCACAAAGTTGCCCAAGCGGCTTGAAACGAAACGGCTTTGTTGTCTGACTGTCTAAAACGCGGGTGATATTGTTTGCTGCCTGTCGCCCTTGACGTTCGGCAAATTGTCCTGTTGGAGGGCAGCGAGTGCCGTCATACTCATTGATTATCCTCGCACAATCACCAACAGCCCAGGCATTATCACGGCCTCGTAATCGCATATCGGCTTCTGTGAGCAACTGGCCGCGCTCTTTCGGAATGTCGAGCCGCTCGACAACCTGAGACATCTTGCTGCCAACGGTGCAAACAACCGTTGCTCCACGGACTGTTTGACCATCCTCCAACCCGACTCCCTGCGGTGTTGCCATCGCCACTCGTGTATTCAAGACAACATCTATTCCTGCCTTTTCCATTTTTACTCTGGCGGCCTCGCGTAGCCTTGGACTGATTTCGGGAAGAAGCTGTTCGCGCGAATGGATAATCTTGACATTAATGTCATCCACTGAAATATTGCGGAAGAAGCGTCTGCTTCCGCGGGCCAGGTCATTGATTTCGCCAGCAGCTTCCACACCGCTGTAGCCGCCACCGACTATAATGAAGGAAAGATACCAACGTCTTATTGCTTGGTTCTCACATACCTCGGCTTTTTCAAATTGCTGCATAACGTGAGCGCGCAAGGCCATTGCATCGCCGACGGTTTTCAGTGGAAAAGCGTGATCGGCCATACCCGGGACAATGCCAAGATTAACAGCAGCCCCACTTGCTATGACCACGTGATCGTAGGTCATGCATTTCGTGTGTCCGTCATGTCCCAGATACTCTAGAGAGTTGTTGTCGAGATCGATCGATTGGACCTCCTCGGTGCGACAACTCACGCCTGGCAACATCTGTCGAAGCGGCGCAGCAACTGCGTCGGGATTGATTGAGGCACCGGCCACTTCCGCGAGAAGAGGGTGAAACACCATATGGTTTTCGCGATTGAATATCACGATTTCATGCCCCTCGCGCGAGAGTTTCTTCCGCAGTGTTCTTGCACACTTGACGCCAGCAAACCCGCCGCCAATGATTATTATTCTCGACTTATGCATACCCTGGTTCATTTGGGTCGATTACCTTCAAAGGCCTGGCATATCACCAACAGTTGATGCTCGGTGGGAATTCTTCAAGGAGTGTCTCCACGGCCTCCCTGATTCTTGCCTCTGCATTTTCACGATCTCCAACAGCACGTGTTGCCCATCCGAGCCGGACGAGTTCCTTTGACTCAGCATCAACAAAGTCTAGGATCAATGTTCCTTCCCTATATTTTCGGACTTTTGTGTTTTGTCCCAAAAAGCGTGTTCATATGAAACGGCAACACCATTCAGAGTTGGAAATTATTTGCGATACAATGATCGTGTCGCCCTTCCGGCTTTGTCAGTGGGGCCAGCAATTGCGAAAGGACCTTGAGGTCAGACGACAAATTTTGAAAGACTCCCAAGAAAACCTTTTCCGCTTACAGGTTGGATAATACTGAGGCTTCTCGCGATTTGCAAAGTCACGAGTGCATCTCAACGCTAAATATGCTTACTGGCAATTCCTTTCCCTTCAGTAAAATCGAGCCCACCTTCTCGCTGGTGTAGTTCGATGCAGCATCGAGTTTTTCTGCAAGAAATTCTGAAATGAGTAGCTTTTTGTCATATGTATTGCAAACTTCTTGAATTCTTGCTGCTGTGTTTATTACATCTCCATGATATGCGATTTCTCTTTTTATGTCTCCGATTTCGGTCACTGTTATATTCCCACCATTAACGCCGGCTTTAAATTCAGGCACAAACCCATACTTTTCCTTGTAAAAATCAGATCTCTTGATAATTCTATCCTGAAAGGCAAAATAGAATCTAAGATAGTTCGTGTTCTCCAAGCCCCTATTTACAGTCCAGGTTAGAACAGCTTCATCGCCCACGTACTGGTAGATTTCCGCCTTATACTCGGCTACTACAATGTTCAAGTCATTGAAACAATCCTGAATTAGTTCGCTATATTTGATATGTCCTAACTTTTCCGCATAGGTGGTTGACGACTTTAAATCTAGAAACACAAAAATTCTGTCCTCAACCTTGGGGTTATAATATTTCCCCATTAACAAACGTATTAAGACGCCCGGACCAAATTTCTTGTTTACTTCAGAGATGAAGCTGATTAAGATACTAACGAATATAGAATAAACAGTTAGAGTAAAAATAAAATTATGGACTAGTCGGACTCCCTCTTCTCCAATAGAGATCTGAAGTACTCGTTCTACGTAAAATGCTGAAGCATGGGTTATGATGACACTCAAAATGAGAACAAATGCAAACGTATACAAAAGGCTTCTTATAATTATATAAAACCTAAAAGAGTGTTTTTTATTTGAAATTCTTCTTAGAAGAATATCAATACCCCCCAAAGCGATGCCGACAAAGATTCCTGCCGTAATCAACACTCTAATGACAAAAAACAAATCCATTTCAAGTTTTTTGTCAAGAAACCCTGCTCTAGCTTCATCAAGTAAGAATATCATTACTCCTAAGAAACCATACGCGATTATCCAGCTGACGATATGAAAGAATATTATTTGTTTTTTGGTTCTCATTTTCGTTCCACGTCATCTGTCTGAGAAACAGCCTTTCTTGATAACGACCACTTTAGCCCAAAAGGGGCAACAAAAGTAGTGACGATAACCATTGTAACAACAGCCGAAAATACCGCGTCGGAGACAACGCCGAGGCCCTTACCGATGCTAGCGAATATCAGTCCGACTTCCCCTCTTGGAACCATTCCAATTCCAATTGAGAGCTTGTCCACGCCACCTATGGAATACCCACAGATGACCTTTCCAAGAATAGCTGCAATAATAAAAGCCAGCGCAAGTAACAATGCGTCCGCTTGCAGGAATGACTGGAGATTAACCTGCAAGCCCATCAGAACAAAGAAGACAGGAGCGAAAAGCTTCTCAAGAGGACCGATGATTTCCGCAACCGTCTGTTTTTCCTCACCGTCGTGCTTAAAGAGTTCTTCCTTCAGCAACAGACCAGCAGCGAACGCACCGACTATTGAGGCCAAGCCTATCACGCTGGAAACCCAAGCCATGAGGAAGGCAAGCATAAGAGGGTACAATAATTTGATCGACCGGCGTTCGAATCTTCCCGTCTTTGAAATGATCCAATGAAAGATCTTTTCCCCCCAAAAAATCACTATAGCCAGAAAAGCAGCTGCCATCAGCAAAATTCTGCCCACTTCTCCGAGTTGAACCTCACCTGTAGCCACAATGCCGACGACAATTGCCAAAATGATAAGACCTAGAATATCATCAATGACCGCCGCACCAAGGATAATCTTTGCCTCCCGAGTTTGGAGTCTGCCAAGGTCTCTGAATACTCGTGCCGTGATGCCGACGCTTGTTGCCGAGAGCGTGGCTCCGAGAAACAGGAGAGTCGGTGTAGATGCCTCAGGAAGAAGTACGGAACCTACACCAAAACCGAGCAAGAATGGTGCTATGATTCCCACAATTGCTACGACCAATGCTTTCGCGCCGACGCCGAGCATCTCCTCGACGCTTGTTTCATAGCCGACCATGAACAGCAAAAGGATTACTCCTAAATTAGAGAATAACCATATCGCATAGCTCATGCTCACTACTCTTCCCGCTCCTGTGTGAGACAAGATAGCAACTATTTGATCGCCAATACCGCCGGGCGCAAGCTCATTGGCTGAGAACACCAGAGGCGCAGCTTCGCGTACAGAAAGGCTGGAGTCCCATATGAGCCCGAAGATCTGTAACGTGCTATCAAGATGCATGATAACGACGAACAACGACCCTCTGAGCCAATAGCCGATGTTTCCTACAATAACGCCGATCAAGAGTTCACCAAGGACGGGAGCGATATGGAGTTTTTCTGCCGCCCATCTTCCGAACACCGCTGCCAGAATGATAAGTGCGAACTCGAGGAGGATCGGAGTAAACGGGTCGGAGTGTTCTGTTTCACGTGTCTCATGTTGCTGTCCAGGTGTCAAGTCACCTTGGGGTGGTGGTACTAGGTCTTCGGTTGGAGAGGCAGTCGAATTTGCATTCGGTAGCGAAGGCTGATTGGACTGGCTGATCCCTGTTCCAACAGAGACGTGCAAAATCAAGCCCACGAGAAATGTAGCCAGAACAATAGCACCTAAGCGAATATGTCTGTCAGAGGTGTTCAGCATATGGTTTCATCCTGATTTAGTGATGTTACTGCGGGATAATGTTATTGATCAAAGACTAGTGGCGCTTGGAAGGAGCTGAACGCCGCTGCGCGTTCTGTAAGCTCTAAACATTGATTGTAATGACGCCAAAGTAGAAGAAATAAGGAAAACTTGCAATGACATTCGAAAGATGGGGTTTCGACTTTGAGCTTTTCTTTCCAATCTCAAGATGCGGCAATCCTGTTTGTGGAAACTCAGACTGATGGCTAACGCATAATGCGATGAACTCGGATCAGAGAGGGTAATGGTTAGTTGCTGAAGAATTTCCTATCTTGCGTCAATCAGTGATCAAACGCGGAGGTAGATGGACGGACAACTAACACTCCGAGTGTTCCTTCTCTTGTTTCTCACCCAACCACTTTTCTCCCAATCGGCGCAGGAAGTCATTGCAAAGGCCGAAGAGCTCCTAAGGGGAGAAACAAGCAGAGGAACATTTGAAATGAAAGTGGTCACACCGGAATTCACGCGGAGTCTCACTATGGATTCATGGTGGGTGGGAGAAGAGAAGTCTCTCATTGTAGTGAAAGCTCCGAAGAGGGAGGCGGGGAACAAGTGGCTCAAAATCGGCAATGAGATGTGGAATTACCTCCGTGCAACCGAGACTACCATCAAGATTCCACCATCGATGATGCTCCATTCGTGGAACGGCTCGGATTTCACGAACGACGATCTGGCCCGAGAATCAAGCTTGAGCAAGGACTATACTGCAACTGTGGTTGGGGAAGAAGAGGTTATGGGTGAGCTGTGCTGGAAGCTTCAGCTCATCCCAAGCCCAGAAGCAGCGGTGGTTTGGGGTAAACTTTATGTGTGGGTGCGGCAGAAAGACTTCTTGCCGTATGTCGATGAGTACTATGACGAAAAAGGAACGCTTGTGAGATACATGGTCTACACGGACGCAAAAAGGATGGGAGGTAGAACCATCCCGACCACATGGACCATGTACAATGAGATCAAAGAAGGGCATCGAACAGAGTTCAAGATTCTCGACATGGAGTTCAACATACCCATTCCTGACGGCGTCTTTTCCTTCAGAGAACTTGAGCGGGGAGATTAGCCTTGAAGTTAATGTTGAAACTGGCCTGGAGGAACCTGTGGCGGAACAGACGTCGCACGATCATCACGATCCTTGCTGTCTCCTTTGCTACGCTTTTCTCTATCGCCATGCGAGGCATTCAGCTTGGCACTTACGAGGATAACATCTCTTTTGCCCTCAAGCTCTTTTCTGGATTCATACAGATCCAGGCCCCCGGGTTTCAGGATAACCCTTCTTTGCATAAGACATTTTTGTTCGACGGCCCTTTGCGCTCCAAGATATCAAGCTTGTCCGAGGTAGTCGGGTACGCGCCTCGTGTCTATGCTGATGGGCTTGCGAGCTTCCGAGAGAACTCGCTGGGAGCGGCGATTTTTGGGGTGGTGCCGCTGCGCGAGAAAACTGTGACGGATCTTCACACGAGAATCCAAGTTGGACGATTCTTCAGCACAGATACATCTAGCGAAGTTGTGCTGGGATATAAATTGCTGAAGAACTTGAAGGCCAAACTCAATGATGAAATTGTGATTCTCGCCCAGGGCTATGACGGCACTCTTGGCAACCAGCGCTTCAAGATTGTTGGTACCCTGAAGACCGGATCGGCTGATTTGGACGGCATAGCAGTCCTCATGGGTCTTTCAACGCTGC
>JAPUKJ010000127.1 GCA_027295705.1 Ignavibacteria bacterium
TTTACGCATTTGAGCGAGGAGACGAACTGGAGGTTTCATCTGCTGTACGACAGAGTCGGTTTCATCCTCGGTGCGGGACAAGTTTCCTGCTAATTGTCATGTTTGTGGCAATCATATTGTTCAGTCTCCTTGATGTTCTTCTTATAACATGGTTGGGTGAGATTGATATTGTTACTCGACTTCTCACACATTTGCCATTGATCCCTTTGATAGGTGGTGTTTCGTACGAATTCATCAAAGTTTCAGCCAAGCGAAGCGGCACGACACTGGGGAAGTTGATGGTAGCTCCTGGACTCTGGCTCCAGAAAATCACAACGAAAGAACCCGATAGAAATCAGCTCGAGGTGGCGCTCGTAGCCCTGCGTTGTGCTCTTGGTGAGGATGAAACGATCTCGTCAGCTGAGCAGACTTATGCCGGCCAAGAAATTTCTCTTAATTGACCTATGCTGGATCGACTCGAAAAAGTAAGACAGCGATATGAGGAGATCACACGACTTCTGAGTGATCCAAACGTTGTTTCGGACCAAGAACGATTCAGGAATCTCGGCAAGGAGCATAGTGATTTAACTCCGTTGATGGATGTGTATGGGCGCTATCGCAAGATGAAAAACGATCTCACAGAACTTAAAGAGATCACGGAGAGCTCATCGGATGCCGAGATGAAACAGCTTGCTTATGAGGAACTTGAAGGGACGAAGAACAAGCTTGAGCAGATCGAGGAAGAATTGAAGGTGTTGCTCATCCCGAAAGATCCTAATGACAGTAAGAATGTCATCGTAGAGATAAGAGCTGGCACGGGGGGCGACGAAGCGGCATTGTTTGGGGCCGATCTTTTTCGGATGTATTCACGATTCGCCGAAAACCGTGAATGGAAAGTTGACGTCCTGGACATTAGCGACACGGGGATGGGCGGTTTCAAAGAGATCTCGTTTGGTTTGAGTGGAAAGGATGTATATGGCTCGATGAAATATGAGAGTGGTGTGCATCGTGTTCAGCGTGTTCCTGAAACTGAGGCTCAAGGGCGCATTCACACATCGGCCGCCACCGTTGCTGTTCTCCCCGAGGTTGAGCAAGTTGAAGTCGATATTAACCCGGCGGATCTGGAAATTGATACGTTCAGATCTGGAGGCAAGGGAGGGCAGAACGTCAACAAAGTAGAGACCGCTGTTCGCATCACGCATAGGCCGTCAGGTATTGTCGTGGCATGCAGACAAGAGCGCTCACAATTCCAAAACCGCGAACGGGCTATGAAAATGTTGAGAGCTAAACTGTATGAATCAATGATGGAAGCTCAGGTGGGTGATGTAGCAGCGAAGCGCAAGATGATGGTGAAGAGCGGAGATAGGGCCGACAAGATACGTACATACAATTTTCCGCAGAATCGAGTCACTGATCATCGTATCGGGCTCACTCTCTACAACCTTACAGAAATAATAAATGGAAAACTGGACGAACTAGTCGAGCAATTGAAGATCGCCGACAAGGCAGAAAAACTCAGGGTGAACGCAGGCGGTACTACCTGAGGAACATCTGCCTTTCATGGTTTGCCGATACCGTCCGAGCGTACCTTCGTAAAGAATTCCTTTAGTATTTCACTACATTTCCCTTCCAACACCCTCCCCACAAGCTCGACCCTATGATTTAGCCTTTTGTCCTGCACGATATTAAACAACGTCCCACAAGCACCGGCCTTTGGGTCTGAAGTGCCGAACACTAGCCTTGGTATCCGAGCCTGTATGATTGCTCCAGCACACATCGGGCATGGTTCTAGCGTTACATAGAGAGTACATGCTTCTAAACGGCGGCTCTGTAATTGAGTTGCGCCTGCTGTTATGGCAATCATTTCGGCGTGTGCCGTTGGGTCTTGAAGCGTTTCGGTCTCGTTGTAGCCGCGGCCAATAATTCTCCAGTTGTGGACAATGACTGCGCCAATGGGTACTTCCTTGCGTTCATAGGCTTGTTCCGCTTCACGGAGGGCCTGCTCCATCCATTTTTCGTCGTCTGTCATGAAGATTTCTAAAGCGAGAGTTCAATGGGAGTACACCCGGAGGGAGTCGAACCCCCAACCCTCAGATCCGAAGTCTGGGGAATTTCAGCGATTCCCTTCCGTACTAGCCAGTTCTTGTCCAAAGTGCTAACACAACTGCTAACACTTTTGGGACTCTCCGTTCGCTAACACCAAGCCCGGACCATCATGAACGCCGGGGCAAGTGGCAAGGTACGTGGTCGAGGCGTAGCAGAAGATCTTTGAATTATTGCCTACTTGTTCATGTTTGAGTACCGCTCGACGCAATATATAAAACCTGTTTCACCAAATCAATCTTTTCTCGATTTGAGATCTTCTCCATAATTACACCTTCAGTTTTCAATCAAGGAGTGATTAAATTTAGACTTGAAAATCTGAACATGCAGGTTCAAGTCCGGGACAGGGTACACACTTGCCGCGGCTTTCTTGTTACCACCCCGTGGCAAAGTATCTGTATAGTGTGCCGGGAGTATCGAGTTAGCAAGCACAGTCCCAGCCTACGTTGGTATGGGGGTATTCCAGTGCAGGAGCTGACAATCTCTCGGGTACTGTCCTTATTCGAGGGGATTTGTCCTAAGTTGAAAC
>JAPUKJ010000128.1 GCA_027295705.1 Ignavibacteria bacterium
TCGGTGGGATCTTCTTCAAATCGCAAGATCCGGACAAGCTTGGCAGCTGGTACAAACAATGGCTTGGCGTGCCGGTGGAGCCACCGCACGGCGCGAACTTCAAGCCCGCAAGCATGCCTAACGGCTCCTACACGGTCTGGGCTCCATTCAAGAAGTCCACCTCCTACTTTGAACCATCCCAGAAGGAATTCATGTTCAACCTCGTGGTGGATGATCTCGACGGGGCCTTGTCTCAAGTCGGTCACGGTGGTGCACAGGTTCTCGATAAAATCGAAGAGTATGAATTTGGAAGATTCGGGTGGTTCATTGATCCGGAAGGCAACAAGGTAGAACTTTGGGAGCCCAAAAAGGCCTAACAAATCGATGCAGCCGATCTCTGCTCGCGCACCAGGTTTCATCGAGAAGTTTCAGCTTGTAAGTATTTCTCCTTTGGTCGTTCAGTTTTTTCAAGGTGTACTCGCAAGCGGTTCGCCGGCGTTACTTCAAATCTTTGATAAATTCACTTTGTCTCGGTTTTAGAGGATAGTAACTCAAAAAACCAAAAGGAGAAAAGAATGACCGATGAACAAAAGATATAAGATACTGGATTTTATCAGCATTGCCGAATACCTCAAAACTGAACTTCGACATCGCTGGACGAGCAACGTCAACCGCCAAGAAAGTGTCGCTGAACATACTTGGCTAATGTCGTTATTGCGATATTACAGTTGCGAAGATCGAAAATGTTGGTCAATTGGACCGAATGAATCAAGAGGATTTGGAGAAGTGGAACAACGGAATCCCTTTAAGTGTCGAATAATTTACCCGATTTAAAGTGGACTGGTTTCTTGGTCTTAAAGTCTTTTTCTTATCGAGGTTACTTGCTATCAATACTTTGCAGGTCGTGCTCTGTCCGTTGGGCGGCACTGACGCATCGTAGAACACATCCGGAACCCTGATGCCACTATTTGCAGTTTCAAAACAGCTGCTCTCTCCGGTAGAGCAAGGAAACTTCCCCAACGAAAAAGCTCTCCAAACGCTCATCGAGGGAAACCTTGAAACCGTGTTCAATTGTCGACTCGTGGCATCGGAATTCCGCACCGGTCCTCAGCATGGCGACCGGATCGACACGCTTGCGTTTTCCGAAGACAGCCACGCCGTCATCATCCAATATAGAAAAGCCGACTCTTCAGAACTGATCAACCGAAGCCTGTTCTACCGCGACTGGGTCAAGAACCACCGCAACGATTTTGAGATCGCGGCACAAGAGGCTCTCGGGACGGGAGTTCACGTCGATTGGTCCGAGGTTCGTGTAATCTGTGTCGCGCCCAATTACAAAAAGTACGATCTCCACGCCGCTCAGGTCATGGGGGCGAAGATGGAATTGTGGGCCTATCGGCTTTTCAAAAACCAGACCTTGTACCTTGAAGAGGTTTTACAAAAATCCTACAGTCCTTCTACCGATGCTGTGTCCGCTGCCCAGGACCCGAAAATGGTCACTGGCGGCGAGAAGGTTGCCGTCGCTCCTGCCACAGGTTCTCACACATTCGATGAACACGTGAATGAAAAGTCACAAAAGATCAAAGAACTTGCATATACGGTCCGCGAGTTCATCATGGGTCTCGATCCAAGAATCGAGGAGGCGCCAAAAAGGTTTTACATCGCGTACAAGATTTCACAGGACTTTGTGTGTATGGGGTTCCAGAAACAACGGATTATTCTTTATCTCAAGTTGAATCCCAAGGAGGTGGACGCCCAGCCCAATATTTCGAGGGACGTTTCAGATAGTGAGCATTATGGAACGGGAGACTTGGAAATCTCGTTACTGAGTTCCGAGGACTTTGAATCAGTCAAAGACCTCATTGAATTGGCATACCAAAAAGTTGGTGGCTGACTAACCAGCCAACGATCGTTCTGCAAAAGACGTAGCTCACTATGGTCAGTTCGAGGAATTTCCTCACAGCCATGGTTCTAGATCCTCCGAAGCCGTTTCCCTATGGGCTCAGGTCGTGGAACATCATTGCCATGCAGAATTCCAGACAATCTATTAATCTCTCTATCAACTTCGGTCAAACATAAGTGTTAATGAACAACGCAATACACGAAATTGAGAGAATTGTTGAAGAAGCCTGTTCCAGGAAGACTAACATTTTCGGCTATGGGATTTGGACCCATCACATCTCCGAGGTAGCCCGGAACGCCAAACGCTTGGCAGCTATGTTCGGGGCTGATCCAGAGATTGTCGAAATCGCTGCTTTGTTGCATGACTATGCCAGCGTTAAGGACTCCTCTCTTTATGATGATCACCATATCCACGGACCTATCGAGGCAGAAAAGGTTCTAAAGATTCTCGGCTTTCCTCTAGATATGATCGAAGCTGTAAAACACTGTATTGCAAGCCATCGAGGCAGTAAACCAAGAGAGAGAACGACCGCGGAAGCTGAGTGTTTAGCCAATTCAGATGCGATCACCCATGTCAAGAATGTTCCGTCGCTATTGCATTTCACGTTTGTGCAACGGGGAATGGGGATTGATGAGGGAACAAGATGGTTGAGGGAAAAACTCGAGCGCAGTTGGAACAAGATGAGCCCCCAGGTGCAAGAGATGACGCGGGAGAAATATGAGGCTGCGCTCCTCGTCCTCGCGGTATCTGAACAGAAGTCCCTCGAACCTTCTTGATAGGTGAATAAACCCGCATCATACGAAGTGAAGGATCACAGAGTTGCTTGGATTGCCACGCTGGTTGTTGTCGTCCACGCGTTCATCAACGTTGGCCACGCAGTGGCTCATCAGAACCTGGGCATTGAGATGGCGGAGTGGCAAAATGCTTTTATTCTGATCGTCCTTGGTTTTACTCCTACACTGGCTGCTGTCCTTCTCTGGACCGCCTATGCACGACTCGCTGTGCAGCTCCTCGCTGCATCGATGGTTGGAGCATTCGTCTTTGGAACCTACTATCACTTTATTGCGATCTCAGCTGACCATGTCGCACATTTGCCTGATGGCGATTTGCAGGGGCTTTTTCGCTCCACTGCAGTGTCTTTGCCGATATCTCAGCTTCTAGGAGTTGTAGTCGCACTGTGGGGATTCAAAAGGATTCGCAAAACGCGACTAGCCGCTTAGAAAGCATGCAAAAAGTGATCGACGTGATTTCGGGGTTAGGACTTATCAAATCACAATCTCTCTACATAGAGTCCACCGGTCAGCTTTGGATTTCGAAATGCGACTAGCAGATGTACAGCCAAATACGGTAGCGATCATCGGTGTACCATTTGATGAAAACTCCTCGTTCTTAAGAGGATCTGCCACGGCGCCAAAACGCATTCGAGAGGTGTTTTATTCTGACGCAAGGAATCTCTGTGCAGAGAATAGTCTGGATTTGGGAGCGGCAAGTGGTTGGCAAGATTTGGGCGACGTGGAGTTTGCGCCCGGGGTGGCTGTGTTTAACGAGATTGAAGATGCGCTAACGAAACTTTTGAAAGCAGGAGTACGCGTGCTGAGCCTGGGCGGCGATCACTCGATTACCTATCCGATTGTGCGTGCCTATGCACCCAGATACCCCGAGTTGGCGATCCTACAACTGGATGCTCATCCAGATCTGTACGACGAGTACGAAGGTAATCGGCACTCGCATGCGTGCCCATTTGCGCGGATCAAAGAGGAACAGCTGGTAAGGCGCTTGGAGCAGGTCG
>JAPUKJ010000129.1 GCA_027295705.1 Ignavibacteria bacterium
TCCGGCAAATCATTGCGCCCCTGCGCGAGATGCTCAACCATGCCGTCGAAGACCAGCTTTTGCCCAGCAACCCAGCGGCCCAGGTTGGCCGTTTCCTCAGGCAGCGCCAGACGCCAAAGCGGAAAATTGATCCGCTCGTGCGCGAGGAGCTGCGCGATCTGCGGACACAGCGCCAAGCAGAGACCGTCATCCAAGGGTCAGCAGACATACCCGTCTGGACATTCTGCTCGATCAGGGTAATCTGCGCAAACGGGTATTTTACCACTGTCTGGCCAGGGCTGAGATGCGCCGCGTCCGTATCCATGATCTGCCGCATACCTATGCCTCACTCCTGATTCAGCAAAACGAGTCGCTGGTCTACATCAAGGATCAGCTCGGCCATCAGTCGATTAGGACCACAGTCAACACCTACGGCCACCTGATGCCTGGAGGAAATAAAGCCGCCGTTGATCGGCTCGATGACGCGCCAATCCGCAACCCCCGCTCAACCATCGAATATTAGGACACCGGGATATCTATGTAACTCATTGAAAAGAAAACACCCCCTGCAGGGCTCGAACGGACAACCGTCGGATTATATATCAGATGAAAATAACCATTTGTCAAATAATTATAGTTTTTTGGAACATTTATGGGGCACAGGAAAAGCTGTACGCTTTTGCCGACCTGTCGAGCGATGATGATTTAGCAGTGGCGGTTGTGAAGCGGCTTGATGCGATTGGTGAAGAGCTAGCTCCTACATATTTTGAAGAGGAAGAAGCCATGATGGCACTTACGAACGGGATAAAACAAACGCTGACCTGTTCCTCGGAGTATCCGTGCGCCCGCAGGAAACAATGATGTTTCAGTCGGTCGGAAAAACCTCGGAAGAAGCACTCTCCAGTCGTAAAATCAGTCAATAAATTTCAGGCAATTGGCCTCTATCTCGTCGAGCCTGAAAGCTATCATCGACCCCATGAGGGCGAGTATTCCGGGGAGGTCGCAAGGATGCCAGGTCTGGAAGATCGTCTGGGTATTTCATAAGCATTCGGAAATGGTCCAGGTCGTGTTGTGCGGCGAGTCGCACAATTCCAATGAACAGCATTCGAAACTGGCGATAGTCAGGCAAATCCAAGCCCAGCTTGCCGATGACCCTTCTAGCGTCCGGAGTGATTCCGCGAATGCTTCCATCCTCCTCGACGATGACTTGGCCATGGAGCATGCAATTGCATGGGTCTGGAAGCTCTGCATCACCCTTTGTTATGTTGCAAGCTGCACAGGCATAGAAGGAGGTTGTCGTAGTCGAGAGTAGCTTGGGGATGATGGACTTGAGCCCGGAAATGGTCAAGATGGTAAGCTCCTTTCAGGACACCCCATTGCTCTCGTCTTAGACAATAAACGCAGCGAAATTCGAACTCGTCCCGAAGCCACGGGCGATAGATCTCGTAATTCGCATATCCAGCGGGTCCGTGACGACGTACATGCGGCGAATTCGGATATACGAATGGTGTCATATCATTCCGTCGTTTTATTGCCTGGCTTGGCGAAGCAATTCCTGATGCAGTTCGCGAAGATCTTCTAGTGGAAGAGGGGCGACTTTGCGGCGATAAGCAAGCATTTCAGCTTGAAGACGGTTCAGTTCGGATTTCTCGACCACAGAAATGGTTCCATCAATCTCCTTATCAACAAGTTGACACCGTCTTTGATTTTTCGCTTCTGTCCATTCTAGCTCCGACGGTTCACGCGAAGTTATTCTTTGGTGCACTGCTTGAGACCAACTGACAAGAGTCGATGTCTCGCTCGTAGCACGAGTAGATGAGATAAAGGCCGTTTTAAATGCCTCGGCAAGGTTTTCCCGTAGCTTCTTGAAAGATTCACCGACTCGCGTCCAGTTGCAAGCTAGCGTGTCGTGAACCCAGGTGTTACGAAACGCATGAAGTGTATCCGTGTGATCCTTGTCCGGGAGAGTCTTAACGTACGGAATCCAGACAGAAGTCGCTTGCACAGGCATACGCTGCTGTCGCTCGTTGACCAATGTTTGCCAAACAGAAATTTCAAGTCGATTAGCTTGAGCTATCGGCTCCTCGTCTGTGGTGTCACCACGATGGGTGAGGACTGTTGGCGCGAGATTCTCGGGCATGGCTATTCCATAATATTCGTGAGTAGTTCTTCGTAATGAGACCAGTCTTCCATGGCCTTGCCAAGGAACTCAGCAACCTGCTCATGGTCAGGATGGTTTCCACAGTTTCGGCTGAAGTTTGCGTTTGCAATGATGACTGCTTGCTGATCTGCCTTGTCAGGTAATTTTGCTTCGCCAGTGTCTATTGCAAGGGTGAGACGGCCAGTGTCAAGCGGATAAATCAGGCGGATGCCAACAGCATTCAGTGAATCATGCCACGGTCCGTCTTTGAGAAAGCGGCCCTTCAAGTATTCATCTGGTGAGTCTCGCTGAATAAGGCTCTGAAAGTTGTTGCCTGACGCAGTGTATCGGACATGTGGAAGCACCCGGACGTATGCGGATGCAATCTCAGCTACTTTGCTGTTGCCAGGTCCGTTTTCGACGTTGGAATCTGTGACTTGCAGCTTGTTTGGTTCAACGGTGATGGTGACGCCGCTCGAATAACGTATGATGGAGAGCGGCGGTGTGGTTATCGTCTCGCTAACAGACCAATTCCAGGATTTTGGGACAATCCCCTCAACTGCCAAAAAAATCAGGATTAAGAATTGTTGGATTGTGTGCTTGCCCTAGAACAACTCCTGAAAACTGGAAAAATCTCCGTGTCATGCCTGGCTCTCCTTCCACCTATTACTGTATCACAGTATACTCCTCACCGTTCTGCCGGCATAGAGAAATGTTCCATATGCGGGAAGGGACTCGCCGAGTTACAGAAGTCGGATGGTTACTGGCGGTACTTTTGCCATTAACTCTCCATAGGGTTTGCACATGTGGAATTGATTTTGCCGGTGTTTGTTTCTTATCGGCAAGGGGATTGCAGAACAAAAAAGCCATTATGATGTGCCCGAACGGTACGAGATAACCTGCCGAAGATTCAGGGCCATGCATATTACGCATGTGGGCTCAAGTCCTTCAGTCCTTGAAAGTGTCCCATAAATGTCCCATAAGCATAAACCATTTTTAGTTTATGAGTATAACCTACTGAAAAGAAAGCACCCCCTGCAGGGCTCGAACCTGCGACATTCGGATTAGAAGTTAGAGGTATCCAACACGTTACAACACAAAGCAATAAAGAAATCAAACACTTGAGATTTTTCCTTTGTTGCCATTTGTTGTGGAAAATCGCCGTTTTTTGCCTCTTATTCCCCCATGAGTCCCCCATGGGATCTTCTCGTAACACCATACTTTTAGGCGTTTCCGAGCCGACCTAATCATATCAGATTGACAATCTGAACACTATCATCACCTGATGTCATACAGCCTCATAAAATCCCCTCATCTGCGAATGAGTAGTACCTACCATCCCCTATCACGACATGATCCAGCACCGAAATTCCCAACAACTTCCCAGCCTCGACCAATCTTGCCGTTAACGCCTTGTCCTCCTGGCTCGGCTGAGGGTCTCCAGATGAAGGATGATTGTGACCGCATATAATCGAGGCGGCATTATCGTCTTGACCAGGCGGGAACTGCGTCACACAATACCCACTACTTCTCATACCAGATGCTCACGCCGTGGCAACAATCTGATGTTCATGGTCGATAACCGACGAAGCGGAGGTGGTGGTGCGGAACAGGGCTGTCCATGTATACAAGGAAAGGAGTCAGAAGGAGATGCTAGTGGGAGCAACTGGATTTGAGCAACTATATCCAAACATCACTCACTGGGTAAAATCCTATGGCTGGATTGAAATTGGGGGTGATCTTTACACTCACTCGCTTGTCAGGGCATTCGATGAGGGCAGTACGGTATGGGAAAGCAAAGACGACGACACAACGTTGGATGAAACGCTTAATGCTCTTGAATCATTTCTGGCGCAGAGGATGAACGAATACTACGCATGAAGATGACTGAGGCTATTCGTGATGGCGCACCGGCGATTGACCTGATCGATGGTCAGAAATTGGCGTCATTGCTGAAACAGTATGAACTCGGTGTAAAAACGGTGCTGGTGGAGAAGGTGCTGGTGGATGGAGAGTGGTTTGGGGGGATTTGATAACGCAGATTCGGCAGATCCCCCAAACTAACACGCCAGGTCCACACCGCTTTCCCCCATATCTGTGCTGCATCCCAGGCACGGCTCCGTTTCGGCATCATTCAACTTCGATTTCATACTTCTTGAACAGAGAGTGAAGAAATTCATCAATCAACGCTTCACCTGACTCTCCCTGTAATTCGTAGTTACCAAATCGATATACTTCGTAACCAGTCAACTTGAGAAGCCTATCTTCAGCAACCATTTTCGCATACATCTTAGGCTCAGCGATGCCATCAGCGGAATAATGCTGTTTGCCATCTATTTCGATAACAATTCGATTCCGATCTGATAATAGAAGTAAAAAATCCATTCTTTGATGTGTCAAACGCTTCTGTCCATGCAATTGCTTTATTGTGTATGGATCGTAATGAAGATATACCTGTGGAATAAGTGCAGGGGACTTATTCCCTAAGCTGTCGTGGAATTTTTCAAAGTATCTTCTGAAGAGTAGGCGCTCTTCATTAGTTGCTAGTGATTTTCTCAAACGTGCATAAAGTTTCCTTTCAGAATTTCTGTAATCAGAAGAAGGAGATTCTGTCAGTTCACTCCACCAATTGACAAGTTCACCCCAAAGCAGTCCGTGCAACTTTATTGGAAGATCATACACGAGACAATATTCAGCATTCTTGACTATCTCTATATCATTACTGACCGAGTCAGATAAAACAATTTCTGGCTTTGGACCAATAGAAACAAAAATCAAATTTTTGACTGGTTTCCCTATCCCTCTGCTAGTATAGTAAATCGTATACCCATTCTGATCGACTTCAAAACCACACCTGGTACAGAGCTGACGCAGCCACTCTTTTTGGTCTTCATCAACAAACGAGAGTATCAATGCATATTCGATTACCTTGAGGAATTTTCTTATATCCTCGACATTCTCCCAGCCAATCGAGGCATAAAATTCCTCAACCAGTGTTCGCCGTGTACCACTAACCTGGCGATCTTGACTCACGTCACTAGTATCAAATCCTGCCTTCAAGAATATGTCTTCAATATTGCGTACAACGCGATTAGAGACACAAAACTCGCGGAACTCTAAAGCCAAAACCTCGATATTGTTGATCATAGTGATACCATGCAAGATGCAACACACTGAAGCGATGCTAACTGATTGACTGCCAGTACCTTACATCGACAGAAACGCCTCGTCAATGACTTCGTAACTGAGCCTCACGTCATATTGTTGTATAGATTGACTTGACTCACAAATCCGCCTACCAGCACT
>JAPUKJ010000013.1 GCA_027295705.1 Ignavibacteria bacterium
CAAAGAGTCCCTATTTTGGACGAGTGCCCGCTTCGCCGAGCGAAGCGAGACGAGAAGTCGAAGCATGTTATAGGCTATTTCAGAACACCCTTCGTCCGCCTCGTCGAGCGAGGCGAGACGGGCGACTTCGTGTCGCCTGCGGTGTCACTGCCTGCCCGCCGAAGATGAATTCGAAGACGGCAGGCGGGCGCTCAGGGTGACATCTTTTGAATTAGGACACTACCGGGATGCCATGATTATTGAATATGTAGTGCATTTGTGGTATTATTTGAGATAAGCAAATCGTCATTAATCTAACCCCATGTCTAACCTGAGCAGAAATCCATCACCAATTGTACCGGATTTATCCACCTATAAGGATATGATCGTCATTAGAGGTGCTCGCGAGCACAATCTGAAGAACATCGATGTGGATATTCCTCGCGGCAAATTGGTGGTCATTACCGGGCTCTCTGGCTCTGGAAAATCAAGTCTGGCCTTTGATACAATTTATGCGGAGGGTCAGCGTCGTTATGTAGAAAGCCTATCAGCCTATGCAAGGCAGTTTCTGGATGTCATGGAGCGGCCGGATTTGGACTATATCGATGGCTTGAGTCCTTCCATCTCTATAGAACAGAAGACCGTTAGCCACAATCCTCGATCTACCGTTGGTACTGTAACGGAAATTTATGATTACCTCCGCCTGCTCTTTGCTCGGGTAGGAACTCAGTATTGCTACAAATGCGGTCGAAGGGTGGAAAAGCAAACCACCGACCAAATTATCGATAGTATTGCAAAGATGCCGGAGGGGACAAAGGTTCAAATACTTTCTCCCGTTGTCAAGGGACGGAAGGGCCACTACCGCGAGCTGTTTGAGGAGATTCTGCGTGACGGTTTTCTCCGTGTACGAGTGGACGGAGTCATACGCGAGATCGAACGAGGTATGCAAGTAGACCGCTACAAAATCCACAACATAGAGATCGTTGTCGATCGCTTGCGAGTTAGCAAAGAGGCTCGTGGACGAATTGCTGACTCGGTGGAAGTAGCATTGAAGTTTGGGGCGGGTGTCATTATCGTCAATGTTGAGAAGACCGATGGACCAACACCTGTGGAAACACCTCCCTCTGGTCCTTCGCTATCGAAAGTGCGAAAGCAGGCGAGTGAACGGAATGCAACCAAAAATCTTGGAGATGACATCTTGTTCAGTCGACATCTCTCGTGCGTCACATGCAATATCAGCTATGAAGAGCTGGCCCCGAACTCATTCTCATTTAACTCGCCTTATGGCTCCTGCCCAACGTGTGACGGACTGGGTGAGATCAAGGAATTCGATGTGGACCTGATTATTCCTGATGGTTCGCTCTCAATCAATGAAGAGGGACTCGAGCCACTAGGCAAGCCCAGGCAGACCTGGATTTTCAGTCAAGTGAGAGCCGTAGGGAAGAGATACGGTTTTGACTTCAATATGCCTATTAGGAAAATGCCTCGCCGTGCAAAAGAAGTTCTGCTGCATGGAGGAGGGAGCGAGAAGTTTGAGATTGAATACACGTTCGGTGGCGGCAGAACGGTAGTTTACAAGCACCGATTTAACGGTCTGCTGGATATTCTGAAGCATTACTACGACGATACAAGCTCGAATCATATTCGTCAATGGGTTGAAGCGTACATGAATACCAAGCCATGTTCGAGCTGCAAAGGGGGAAGGCTTAAGAAAGAGAGCCTTGCCGTCAAGCTTCGGGACGCGGAAACATCAAAGTTGTTTAACATTCATGATGTTGTAACCCTCTCGGTGGCAGATGCTGAGAAATTCTTCCGTGTGTTGAAGCTTACGGAGCGTCAGATGATCATTGCCAGTCAAATCGTGAAGGAAATTAGACAGCGATTGGAATTTCTGCTCAATGTCGGGCTTGACTACCTGACGCTTGATCGTCCGGCACGAACACTTGCTGGTGGCGAAGGACAACGGATCCGCCTGGCAACACAAATAGGGTCACAACTTGTCGGTGTGCTTTATATCCTCGATGAGCCCAGTATCGGTCTCCATCAACGGGATAACAGGAAGCTAATAGCGTCTCTCAAGAAGCTGAGGGATCTTGGCAACACAGTGTTAGTGGTTGAACACGATAAGGAGATGATTGAGAGCGCCGATTATGTCATTGATCTTGGCCCCGGTGCGGGCGAACATGGGGGACACGTGGTGGCATCGGGTCACCCAAAGAAGCTCGCATTGAGAAACGAGCTCGTCAAGGCCGGCGGGAACGGCTACGATGGCGCTTCGATCACCGCGGAATATTTGCTTGGTCACAGGTCTATCGAGGTTCCAGGGAAACGCAGGTTGGGGAATGGGAAATCGCTGATCCTTGAGGATGCAACCGGTAACAATCTCAAGAATGTGACGTTGAAAATTCCGTTGAGCAAATTTATCGCGGTGACAGGGGTGAGTGGTTCCGGCAAGTCTTCTTTGATTGACGAGACCCTTTACCGTGCCTTATCACGCAAATTCTATCAGTCGAAACTCGTTCCACTTCCCTACAAACGGCTTCACGGCATCAAGAACGTTGATAAAGTGATCGATATAGATCAGTCACCGATCGGGCGGACGCCTCGTTCTAATCCTGCAACTTACACAGGACTGTTCGGACTAATTCGGGATTTGTTTACCCAGATGCCAGAAGCAAAGATAAGGGGATATAAGGCTGGAAGGTTCAGTTTCAACGTCAAGGGGGGAAGATGCGAACGGTGCGAAGGGGGAGGTGTCAGGAAGATCGCGATGAACTTTCTTCCCGATGTGTACGTGCTGTGCGATGCATGTAAAGGAAAGCGATATAACCGTGAGACTCTTCAGGTGCTCTACAAAGGCAAATCAATTGCTGACGTTCTGGATATGACTGTTACCGAGGCCGTTGAGTTTTTTAGTGAGATTCCCAGCTTGCAGCGCAAACTTCGGACTTTGCATGATGTTGGACTTGGCTACATCAGACTGGGACAGCAGGCGACAACACTGAGCGGGGGCGAGGCGCAGCGGGTGAAGCTTTCCACAGAACTCTCGAAAGTCGGCACCGGGAACACACTTTACATTCTGGATGAACCGACAACCGGACTTCACTTTGAAGATATCCGGATGCTGTTGGATGTGCTGAACAAACTTGTGGACAAGGGAAACACGGTCATCATTATTGAGCACCATCTCGATGTCATCAAGACAGCTGATTGGGTAATTGATCTCGGCCCCGACGGCGGAGATGCAGGTGGTTACATTGTTGCCGAGGGGACGCCGGAGGATATTTCAAAAGTCAAGAAATCTGCGACCGCAAAGTTTATAAACGCAGAGTTATCGCACAGTAAACTTGTAGCAACAAGGTGAATAGAAACTGCATTATTCCTGACACTGCTTGCGTTTTGTTTGTGAACTGAGTAAATTAACCGCAAGCATTTTGTCTCACGCTGCTTTCCTCATTTTCACTCCAATTGACAAGTAATAAACCATCATTGGCTAACCAAACTTCAGAGGAGGTAAGTATGAACTCACAGAGCTACTGTTCTAGTTTGTTGTGCAAGCACGTGGCAACCAGCGTCTTGCTGACTGTACTTTCACTGGTGTGTTTCTCCCGGACAGGGGCGCAAGAACGTGTCATAGTCCACCCGAGTGGTTCTATGACTTGGGATGAAATGGTGCTGGTCGATGCCCAACAGGCAAACATACCCATACCACAACGTGCCATCCATTCACCCATGCCGGGACCCGAGCCACAAGAAATCGGTTTTGCAAGTCCTCCGGTTGACAAACACGATATCGGCAGAGAACAGCAACCGCTGAGTCCAAATTCTTCAAGTAAGCTGCCGCTCACGCCGATGATGCCTCCCACACTTACATTTGACGCATTATTGGACAATAACACTAGTATTCCGCCGGACACGTATGGATCGGTCGGTCCTTCGCATGTGATGACGATGTTGAACACTGAGGTTCGGATTCAGACAAAGGCTGGGGCAACCGTCAGCACGGTGAGTCTGTCAACATTCTGGATATCGATTACAGGCAGCAAGTTTGACCCTAAAGTCAACTACGACGCGGGAAGCGGTCGTTGGCTTGCTGTGGTCGATGCCAATGGGAGTTCGGACACATCGAAATTCGGATTTGCGATCAGTGCGACATCTGATCCGACCGGCGCTTGGACGTTCTATGAATTCGATGCTGACGCCGCCGATGTGACCTGGGCAGACTACCCCGGCTTCGGACACAACGCAACATGGATAGCGATTACACATAATATGTTCACCCTCGCGGGATCGTTTGTTGGTGTGAAGATGTGGGTCATAGACAAAAGCACAGCAGTAGCCGGAGGCCCTCTCACCACAACCGTGTTTGCCACAGGATTCGACCTTTCGGGTGGAGTGAGTGGTTTCACCATGCAGCCTTGTGTGACATTTGGCGCCGAGCCCGCGCTATACATTGTTGATAACAGCGGGTTTGGTTCAGGTGGTACCTTCTTGGTACGTATTTCACGAATTACCGGAACAGGCCCCGCGCCCGTGTGGTCAGTCCAGCCCGGTTCATTCTTTGCCAGCAGCGGATTATTCTTTGTTGCCAATAATTTTTTCTTCACGCAGATTGATGCTCCCCAGTCAGGTACAGCCACACTCGTTGCAACAAACGACCCCCGGATGCTGAATGCAGTCTTCCGCAATGGCAGAATCTGGTGTACGCACAGTGCCGGACTCCCCGTGGGTGGCCCCTCAACACGCACTGCAGCATTCTGGTATCAACTCGATCCGACGGCGATGCCGACGCCGATTATTCAATCAGGTGTGCTGGACGATGGCGAGGGGGTTCATTATTATTTTCCTTCCATTACTGCAAACTCTTTGAACGATGCTTGCATAGGTTTTTCCAGATCTGATGGGACGAAATTCGTTGAGGCCGCCTATTCGGGACGTCTTGCGTCAGATCCTCTTGGTACGATGCCCGTTGGCACCCAGGTGATCAAGCTTGGTGAAAGCAGCTATTCAAAATTTTTTGGTGGAACAAGCAACCGATGGGGTGATTACAGCAATACATGTGTTGATCCGTCAGATGATCTGACGTTTTGGTCGATCCAGGAATATGCGGGAACAAACGTCGGCGGTGGTGTGGATGACGGCCGGTGGGCAACGCGATGGGCAAAGATCGTTCCTCCTGGCGATCTACCAATCCAGCTTGCATATTTTGCGGGTGAAC
>JAPUKJ010000130.1 GCA_027295705.1 Ignavibacteria bacterium
AATGGAGAATGGCGGGTGCGGTCAATATGGAGGGTGTCCGTATCAGGTTCTTTGTGAGTCTTTGAATCCAGAGGGGTATCTCAAGGTGTACTTTCAACACGCGAGGTGGGACCCAGTCATTCGGGAGATAAGATGATGAATGAACTATTGTGGATTGGTTTTGGACTAGTGGTTGGCACAGGTCTTATATTCGCCACTGACTTTTATACCTTCTCAGACAAACTTTGGAAGGCCATAGGGGTAGTCATGCTTATGATGTCCACCTATAATCTTGCAGGGTATCTAACATGAAACTCTACGCTCGGTGGAAACGTTTTTGGCATTGTCTGTTATACGTTCATCGTACAGAGACATGGTGGACAGACTATCCATGGAAAGTGTCTCATGTATTGTGTGGTACTTGCGGAAAGGACTTCGATGAACAACTAGGAGAGAAACACTGATCGCCTACTTTATAAATGAACAGTTCCTCGGCTCGACTCCGACGGACATTAAGCTCCCCAGCTATCACCTTTTTTGTCCTAGTTGTGGTGACATATGGGGAAGAATGATCTGCGAGCCGGGGGACTACCACCGCATAGAGGAACTATGGTGTGCCAAATGTGCCCGAGACAACGAGTGCGGAATATGGGATGGAGTTATGGATGTGTATTACTTTCCAGAGTACCTGGACGTAGCACCAGCAGCAGTATTCATCCATAACTTTATGCAGATATACGACAATAGACTCCGACTGGACGCTGCCGGAGTCAAAGTACAGAGCAGCGTCCGCTACTGGCCTGATTACTCAGAGTTATTAGGTCGTTTACAGGAGTCAACATGAGCAATACAATCGCCCGTATCACTGACATAGTTGCTGATCTGAATGGAGTTCTAAATGATATCTCAGACAACGAGACCATCGAGTTCGACGTGGATGATCGGCTGACTACCATTGAAGCAACAGTGGAAACTCTTAGCAACGAGGTCGAAGAAACCATCGAGTTCTCTAGAGAAACGTCAGTATGATCCCAGGTCTAAATGTTCTACTTATGGGTGCGCCTGGCACTGGTAAGACCCATGCCATACGTACCCTAGTAGAAGCTGGGTTGGAGGTCTTTGTCATCTTTACTGAGCCAGGCATGGAAATTATTGCCGACACTGATCCAGATCAAGTACACTGGAACTATGTTGCGCCAGCCCAACCAGGTTGGGACGTGATGATAAAGAACTCGCAGCTTGTAAACAAGTTCGACAACGCTTCTCTACAGAAGATGCCGGGCATGAACAAAGCTGCCTACGCCCAGTTCATTGACGTGCTGAACGTCTGTAATAACTTTAAGTGCCAACGAGTCGACAAAGAGTATGGCCCGATTGATGCCTTTGGAACAGACAAGGCGTTTGTTTTCGACAGCTTGAGTGGCTTAAACATCATGCTACTCGATCTCGTCGTCGGTGGTAAACCCATCCGTACGTTACCAGATTGGGGCGTAGCTATGGACAATGAAGAAAGGTTCATCAACAAGCTATGTCTCGGTACTGCCTGCCACTTCGTCATGACCGCACATATAGACAGACAGGTCGATGAGATACTCGGCGGTATCAAATTAATGGTGAGCGCCCTCGGTCGTAAGCTAGGTCCAGCTGTTCCTCGATTCTTCTCGGATGTAATACACACAGTCCGTGATGGAGACAAGTTCACATGGTCCACAGCCTCAGCCGGAGCCGATACCAAAGCACGGAACCTTCCTTGGATAGATCAACAGTCCCCGAGTTTTGTTCCTTTATTAAACCAATGGAGAAAGACCAATGAACCAACCAGCTGAAGCAGTACAAGCCTTGACCTTTGACCCTGCATCATTCCTCATGCAAGAGACCAGCGACCAAATGGACACGCAGTTCGTCTTGATCCCAGCGGGAGAATATCCTGCCATGATCAAAACTGTGGCTGCGCGACAACAGCAAAACCCCGCTGACCCTGCCATTCTTTGGACAATCCTTGATGTAACGTATGCCATTGATGATGCTGGCGTGCGCGAGGAGACTGGATTACCGGAGCCAACAATCCGCCAGTCGATCTTCCTTGATCTTGGAGCGGACAATAAGCTCGACGCAGGTAAGGGCAAGAACGTTAATCTAGGGCGCCTCCGCGAAGCGGTTGGCTTGAACCAACCTGGACAAGCGTTCTCGTTTGGAGCCTTAGTCGGCCAAGCGTGTGTTGTTGCGGTCAAGCATACACCGGACAAAAAAGATCCGGAAATAACATATGCTAATGTCAATAAGGTCGCATCGCTAACCTGATGGAACTAGCGAGCTACAGAGTATGGGTGCGGGACAATCTCGCATATCATCCTGTCCGTAGGGCAGCAAGTAGCTCGCTCCAACAGGCTTTTGGAGGCAGGCCAGTCGATATGAGGGAGGTGGAGAAGGGTATCCTTCACTTCACTTTGGTTAGAAACCCATTCGACAGGCTTGCCTCACTTTTTGCCAATAACTTGGACTACCATCCCTTTGCAGATCATGGTATCTATAAAGGAATGGAGTTCTCAAAGTTTGTGGACGCCGTGTGTGAAACAAGAGAGCCTTTGTGTGATCACCATTTATGGGAGGCAGATCATTGTGTCCCACGCGATGCCGAGATTTTCTACTTCGAGGATCTAGATCGAGAGATCAATCGTTTGAACGCTAAATATGGACTGGGCCTTAAGTTAAAACACTTCGGACATACAACAGCCAGGAAACCTGAATGGCTTGACAATGAACTTGACCGAATATCTTGGCGCTATCGCCACGACCTAGCGAGATTCTATGAAAACAATACAGATCCAAGAAGTTGTCGTGCCAGAGGAGAGGCAACGGCGAGACTTCGACAAGAAGACTTTGAAAGAACTACAGGATTCAATTGCGGGAGAGGTTGGACTTCTTCAGCCGATAATTCTTCGCAATGACAGTGTAACTCTAGTAGCTGGCGAGCGTAGACTTCGCGCCGTCGCTGATATATATGAAGCTAAAGGAAAATTCCGTCATGACAACGAACTTGTGCCCGATCAGTCAATCCCCTTTGTCACAGTGGATGAACTCTCCGTTGAGCAACTTCATGAAGCAGAACTTGCAGAAAACGCGATACGAGTCAATCTATCTTGGCAGGAGAGGGCAAGGGCGATTGCCGAACTTCATCATTTCCGTGTGGGTCAACGAGGACTTTACGATAGAAGTAGTGGTGAAGGGCAAAGTATCAAAGCTACCGCATCAGAGGTACTCGGTCATGAGGCCCTTGGTAGTCAGGCTCAGGAAGTGGCAGATGCTATTCTTCTCACCGAGTTCCTTGACGATCCCCTGGTGGCAGCGGCTCCTGATATTAAGACCGCTAAGAAAGCCATACGCGAAGATCTGGCAAACCGTGAACGTCTGGCACGTGCCAAAGTCTTCGACTCTGCCGGAACAAAACACACCTTAATACTTGGGAGTGCATTCGATGTTGAATATGAAGCTGGGAAGTATCATACCATACTCACCGATCCGCCGTATGGAATTGATGCGCATAAGACAGACACTTTCGACGCAGATAGCCATGAGTATGACGACAGTATCGAAAACTTCAGGACCATTGTGGGATGGTTGCCCAGGACGTCTTTTACGCTTGCTGCAGAGCAGGCCCACCTCTATTGCTTCTGCGACATTCGAAGGTTTACTGAACTCTTTGTCGAATTTGAATTGTCTGGCTGGGACGTATGGCCTCGCCCTATTATATGGGATAAAGGAAACACCGGATCTTATGGTGACATCGAACATGGCCCGCGTTCTTGTTATGAAGCCATACTTTTCGCAAACAAAGGTCGACGAAGGGTCACGGCGGGCTATCGAGATGTCATCAACATCACTCAAAAGACTAATAGCAAACACCCAGCTGGAAAGCCGGTGGAACTATATACCGAACTGCTCAAACGTTCTGCTCTGCCCGGCGACCATGTTATCGACTTCTTTGCTGGATCGGGTCCGATATTCCCTGCTGCCGAGGAACAAAAGGTATTTGCAACAGGAATAGAATTGAACGAAAAGTACCATGCTATGTGTGTGGAGCGGTTGGAGGAACTAAAATGACTTGGGGGTCAAACGCAAGCGGTGACATTCGTCCCTGTCCTCATTGTGGCTTTGAGATGATTGACAATGATGACACATTGGGATTTATGCACTTACAAATCTGTCCAAACAAACCCAAGAAAACAGAACGGGCCTTTGTTGTCTTGCTTCTGTTTTTATGTTTTCCCTTTGGCTTTCTCATATGGATGATTTTTCAATGAGACACACCCTTGGTCATGACATGTCACCAGAGGAAGCCGTGGAGGAAATGGTTGAGGGAAATGAGGTGGCTCTGTTTGTTTTGACAGAGATCATAAACAAACATACATCACCCGGCATGGTCATGCTAGACCTGGACGATATGAACATTCGAGGAGAACAGATAAAGATCGGTCTTGAACTATGTCATAACAACGTCAAGACCTTTACTTCAATGATAGGTGCCAGGAGCCAATGGCTTGCTGACGAAATAAACAAAGAGTGTTTACGGCACAGAGCTGTAGTAAGCGGTGCCTCAGATAGGAGAGCAGAAAGATGAGTAACGAAAGAGAACAAGCAGGACAGTTAGGAACAGCAGGAATGGCACAAGCTGTGCCGGGTCGAGCCGGAGCAGCACAAACCATTCGCAGTGCTGGACATTTAGACGGCCTTCACAAGAATCTTTGCGATTTCAGAGATCGTCTACGTGACTGCAACAACGGAATGCGAGACCACAGTACAAGAATCACTGGGACCAACCCTATCCCGTCGGATCCACCAGACGAGGCTCCAAAGCCGGAGGGAATACTTCACGCAATGTCAGTAACTATGGGTGACATTGAACGTCAACTCCAAGACTACGAAAAGGTAGTCCAGCACTTCAATTCGCTGTGATCGTCCGCCCACGGGGGCCACAACCTGCTAAGTTCCTTGTAGTGGGAGAGGCCCCCGGCAAGCAAGAGGTAACAGCTGGGCTGCCGTTCGTTGGACAGTCCGGTCAAGAACTAATGCGGATGCTCACAGAATCTGGGATTGCACCAGACGAGTGCCGCTTCACCAACGTCACAATGCAACGACCGCCAGGGAACAAGATAGATGAATACTTCAGAACTAGCAAGAAACGAGGAGTCGAAGATGGAGCTACCTTCCATCGAGGTAAATGGGCAATGTCCCCACTGCTTGAAGGAATTGAAGCTCTTAGGCACGAGATTATCGAAACCGAACCACAGATTGTACTCGGTCTTGGCAACACAGCACTTTGGGCATGTACGGGAGAATGGGGTATTACTCGTTGGCGTGGGTCACAAATGGTCGGTCAAATTGACGACATTCAGTTCAAGTTCTTGCCCACCTACCACCCAGCCGGAATCATGCGACGATGGGACTGGCGATGGATAGCCTTAGAGGATCTCAAGCGCGCTAACAGACATTGGAAGGAACCAAACTATGACTTTCTTATTCGACCTTCTTTCGGTGATTGTATTGCTTGGCTGGATAAGATTTCATCTGATCTATCTAGAGGGAAAGTCAAACTTGCGGTTGACATCGAAACACGGACTCGGCAAATTGCCTGTGTGGGCCTTGCTGATTCTGATAGGCACGCCATTTGCATTCCCATACTGTGTATGGAGACTGTGGAAGGTTATTGGTCAGTAGAGGAGGAACTAAACGTTGTACTTAAACTTAGGGAAATACTTACCCACAAAAACTCGCATATCATCGGGCAAAATTTCATTTATGACATGCAATATTTCGCGAGACAATATGGCATCCGAAGTCGCCTTGTCGACGATACTATGCTCAAACATCACTGTGCTATGCCTGGGACGCCTAAAGGTTTGGATTTCCTTTCATCCATTTATTGTCGTTACCACCGATATTGGAAGGATGAAATCAAAGAGTGGGACAACCGAATAGGAGAAGAACAACTATGGATATACAACTGCAAAGATTGCGTGACTACCTTCGAGGCAAACGAAAACCTCGATGCAGTAATCGAAGCATTCGAGCTAAAGGAACAGTATGCCTTCCAGATGAGGACAAACGCCACCGCGTTCAACATGATGATTCGTGGCGTAAACGTAGACAAGGGACTGAAGGCAAGGCACTCAGTAGAACTGCACGAAGTGTTGATTCAGCTGCGAGAATGGCTCGACAACATCCTCTCTCCCTTTACTATTTTTGGGCCAAAAGGAGTCTCTAGTAAGAAGATGATGACCCTTGCCTATCAGATATTTAAGCTCCCGCAAAAGTTTGTGATAGGCAAGGGCCGTAAGCTGACAGCAAACAAAGATGCTGTCGAGGAATGGTGTAACTCAGTGGAGCCGATCTTTCGGCCTGTACTTGAAGCGATACGGGAGTTCCGGTCATTGGGGGTGTACAAGTCTACATTCGCGGACTCACCCCTTGATCTGGATGGTCGGTTCCGCTGTTCAATCAACGTGAGTGGAGCCGAAACATTCCGCTTTTCCACCAGTAAGGATGCCTTTGGCTTTGGCACTAATATGCAGAACATTCCAATAAAGAAGGAGTAGACATGAAAGAAGCAGAGGTACAACTTTTTATTGTGGCAGTAGAGGAAATCAAAGACAAGTTTGACTTGCAACTTGAAAAGACCCAAGAGCTACTCGAAAGAGTGGAGTGTATAGACAACACTTTGAACGACTGGGAGAGCAATAAAGACATCCCTGAAATTCTTGAAGGTGTTAAGGTACTCATTCAACAAGGCAGGCCATAATGCCACTCGAAATGAAATACTTCGTACTCAAGCCTCGCGGCAATAATGTCCATGCTGCGGCTTCTCGTAAAGCAATGAGAGCTTACGCTTCTCACATCGAGGAAGAAGATTCTGAGCTGGGAAAAGACCTCCGTGCATGGGCACACTCAGAATCCGCTATGGCACTTGAAGACGAGGCCATGAAGATTCGGAGCAAGTACTGATGGCAACCGCGCACGGAATTGTGATTCTCAACGAAAAACCTGAGAAGTTCTCTATAACCGCCCGTGTCGTACCAGACGGTGACGGACACTTGTACCTCAAGGGCCGAGTAACTGACGAGTGGCCTACAACCTTCGGCCCGGTGGTCGCAGCTATCAACAAGATAAGCGATCTCATGGAACTCAATATGGATTGTGCGGACATTATGCTCCGTTTAGAAACACCTTACAACTATCCATTAGCAGGAGGTTCTTATGCCCTCGCAGCCGGAATGGCCATCCTCGCAAGCGCCGATAAGAAAATTATCCCCAGTAGCAATTGCTATACGGGTTGCCTTGATAAGGACGGCCTTATCAAAGACGTTCAAGACATACACCGAAAAAGAAGAGGAGCCGCCGGCTTCGGATACCGTCGACTTTTTCTGCCAAAAGGACAAATAGATTTGTTTAGTACACTGATCGCTCAGTGCCCTGTAGGGAATCTAGCTGATGCTTATGGCATTACGTTTTGGAATGAGAAATGAAATTAAATGAATCAGATTTACTGGTCGGCAAGACAGAAACAATCACAGCGATGGACTTGCGCCGGGGGCCGGGAGACATACTGACACAAGTATCTATGGGCAAGACATTCATAATCACTAGAAATGGTAAGCCAATAGCGACATTGACCCGGCCCGAGGAACAACAAGGGCTGTATCTGATTAGTGAATTGCACAGACGTGGAATTCTAGGGAAAGGTTCGTACTAGTCCATGAAGATAGACAAACCCAACGTCCGCAAGTGGTTCATCCCAGATCCGGGATATACAATGTTTGACGCGGACTTACAACAAGCTGATGCACAAGTAGTTGCCTGGGAGGCCAACGATGATGAACTTAAAGAGATATTCAGAGACCCGAACGTCGATCTTCATGACGAGAACGCAAAAGTTATCTTTGGAAAGCTCACCCCTCACACTAGAGTTCTCTCAAAGGCAGGGGTTCACCTTACAAACTACTACGGGCAGGCTCGGACTCTTGCGCGGACTCTGGGCATTACTGTCCATCTGGCGGAGGCTTTCCAAAGGAAATGGTTCTCTGCTCATCCTGGTATCAGAGAATGGCAACGACGGATTGAACATCAACTGCAAACCACACGAACAATCTCCAACAAGTTCGGATTCAGAATTAGATACTTTGGCAGAGTCGAGCATCTCCTCCCAGAAGCCCTTGCCTGGATTCCTCAGTCCACCGTCGCTAGAGTAATAAACGAAGGACTAAATAACCTAGACGAACATTCAGAAGTCACACCTCAAATACAAAACCACGATTCAGTCATTGGACAATTCAAGCATTCATTCTACCCTCGCAGATCGGAGATACGCGACGCCCTAACGATCAGAGTACCATACGATGATCCACTATATATAGGAGTAGACATAGACTGCTCCCGTAAGTCATGGGGGGACTGCAAGCGAGTTCCGTGGAAGAATAGTGCCTTGTTTTGTCCATACTGATGAATCGAAATATACCTAACTGGGTGATGGGATATGTCGAGTATACGAAACATATGGAAGCTCCCGATCTGTTCCACATGTGGACAGCAATCGGAACTGTGGCCGGTGCGCTTCGGGGGAAAGTATGGATTGATATGGGCTACTTCAAATGGAAGCCCAATTTCTTTATCATTCTTGTTGCACCACCTGGAATCGTGTCCAAATCAACTACGCTTGGAGTGGGAATGTCCCTCTTGCGGGAATTGGAAAGTATCCATTTTGGTCCCGATTCCGTTACGTGGCAAGCTCTTACTGAAAGCTTTATCGAAGCTCAAGAAATCGTCAAGGACGTTGGTCCTATGTCTGCGCTTACTATTGCGGCTTCAGAGTTGGGAACATTCTTAGACCCTCGCAACCGGGAGATGATCGATGTATTATGTGACTTATGGGATGGACGGAGTGTGCCGTGGAAGCGCAGAACAAAAGCTGAAGGGCTCAGTGAAATTAGAAATCCATGGCTCAATTTCCTTGGCTGCACCACACCAGGATGGCTTGAGGAGAACTTTCCTGAGTATGCGATCAGAGGGGGATTCACCTCTCGTACTGTATTTGTCTATGCCGACGCCAAGAGAGACCTTATTGCGTATCCCAGTCTTAGACTCAACGAGTTCAAACAAGAGTTCGCCACACTCCGAAGGCACCTAGTCAATGACCTCAGAAAGATCGACGTTATCCAAGGGGAATACTACCTCACGCCTGGAGCTTTCAAATGGGGAGAAAAATGGTATGCCCAACACTGGAAGCGAGATGCTTATGAACACCTTGACCGTGAAACGTATGGTGGATACCTTGCTCGAAAGCAGACTCACATACATAAGGTGGCTATGGTGCTCGCCGCTTCCGTGTCGGATGAAATGGTCATTGGCGAGGGTCATCTTGTGCAGGCCGATTTTCTGGTCACCCAACTCGAAGACCAAATGATCAACGTCTTTCGGCATATCTCGGACAATCGTGACGCGATGCTCTCAATGCAAATGTTTGAAATGATAAGACAAACACACGACGCGACGCTTTCTAAGAGAGACCTATGGAAACAGATGATCTATCGCTGTTCCTATGAGGAGTACGAACGAGCCGCCAAGGGACTTATCTCGGCGGAGTTAATAGTTGAGACTACCGCCGGGACAACGATTCTATTTCGACTTCCGTCTCGGGATAAAGTTCCCTCATTGCAAGAGAAATCCGACGGAATAATAGCTCACTGGGAATCCCTCGCTCGCGCAGACTTGCCCGACGAAACCTCTGTTTCAAGCTCCTCAGAAGCTGAGTCACATTTATCCGAAGAGCCGGGTCAGGAGTAACATCGTTAAATTTCCGAAGAGCATCCATCGTGTCCTTGATAACCTCAGGGTCTCCTGCCATTCGAGCATAAGCCACGTTTTCCATAACAAGGGCACGTCGGAGCGACCAGTATCGTTTCATGTTCTCGATAGCAAAGTCACTCTCATACCTTTGATTAACTCTCGTCGAAGCAAAGCCAAGGTACTGCGCTATGTTCTCCAGACGGCCCTCCAAGTCGTGAACGTCAAACTGGGCCAACACACCGCCTCCTCTGAATCTCTCTTCTCCTCGATAACCACGTCTTGCCGCCGTAGATATGTTCTTCATCATGGTCGGCAGAGTTCTTTCCCATACCTTCCATGTGTCTGGGTTCTGGTCGAGCGCTGCTCTGAAAATTTGGTACGGTATACCTGCCACAGGGCCAGCTATGTCAGCTATAGTCCTTCCAAGCTTCGCAGAAGGATCACGCTCCGGTGAAGTTATATCTTCAGTGCCTGGAAGAAATCGACCAGCTGAAATACTCCCTGATATGTCTACATTGGGCACGGGAATCTCGAACATATTTAACAAGTGCAAAGGCCCGAGGCCATAATATCTGGACAGTCCGTGCATTATCAAGTCAGGGCGATCCGTTATTTCGTTGGCTAATTCGCGGAGGTCATTCCGTAGGTCTACTCTCGGATCTTTCATGCCAAGCCGTTGTTTCGTCTGAGTGCCCACGAAGTCTAGCAAGTCCAAGATGTTTTCGGCGAATGGTAAGCCTTGAAGGCCTCCCGCCAATAACAACGTCATCCATAGACGCATTGCTGCGCCTTGACCAGCTCCTCCGAACGCCATGAAAGCCATGCCTTGCATATACTGCCAAAACAGAAAGAACACAGACTTCTTTCCACGCATGAATGGAGCACGGTTCCACTTAGAGTACTCAAACATGGCCGTCTGTACCGCATCACGGCCTGCCCTAAATGCCTCTTCTTGGGAGGTCACTCCGTTCTGTCGCGCAAGATTATAGGCCGCAATAAATGTTACCTCTCGATTCCACCGCTCAGCTTTCTGAAACAGCCAAGCTCCGTAATAGCTGGCATTTGCTATTGCTCGACCTGTTTTCCTCTCTGGAATTAACCTCTGGAGTGCCCCCTGTTCCGCGAGACCTGCTAGTTCTGTGGCTCGACTTTCGTCGACAAAACCTTCACGCACAGCTTGAGCTAATTGCTTGCGCAACTCTGGGGGCATTACCTCACCATTCACCTTGCTTCGAGTCACTAACTGCATTGCATTCAGAATGGCTCCGCTTGAGCGAGCGTCTCCATATTTACTCGCTAAGTACGGATACGCCACCATTGGAACCTGGGTTAAGTTCACGACAGCTGATTTTACATTGGCTCCGAGATACCATAGGAATCCCATTGCTCGAAGATGAGCCAGGTCGTTCTTCGGATTCATAATATAGTCGTATTGTTTATTGAAGTATTCAGAGATGATTCCGGCGATCCGAGCATCTGGAGTTAGCCTTGCAGCGTTTTCATCAATAATCTTGAGCTGATCGTTCATATCGATGTGGTATTCCACACGGGCAATATGATTGGCTACGTTCATCATGTAGCTCGAATACACTCGGAGCACGTCCTTGGAATATCCTTCGATTCCTTTCCGTTGTGTTAGATGCCTCAAGAAACTACGCCCTGGAGATTGCTTCAAATACAGCTCCCTTAGCGCTTCCTTCTGACTCTCTGTCATGTCTGGAATGTCGTCCACAATCTTCTCATACAACTGTGGACTCATAGATCCCATGAAATGGAACTCGTCGTCTGTGATTTTGCCGAGTTGTCCTTGATAGGAAGTCTCTGGAAAGTCTTTCTTTAATGCCTTCCAAGCCGCAGCCTGTGCAGCAGTATCCTCATAGGTCTGGAAGAAAACTACATCTCCACGAGTGTCTCCACGTGGACCACGAAAACTCTTGCCTTCAAACATCAAGTCCTTTTTAGCTCTGACTGTAATTGCCCAATTACCAAAACGCATACGTGGGAAATAATTCCGGTTCTCTAACTGGTTCATCTCCGTACCGATTTCATTCAACCGTAACATTGTTGGAGCACCCAGGACTTGCCACATGGCTTTTCTGTCTGCTGCTGTTCCCGCCTGAGATTGAGCATACCGCTTCTGTAGGGTTCGAGCATTTTCTAACGTCAGCTTGGTCTTCCCTTTTTGATTCCCTTGGGTACGAATGGCAATTGTTTCCAGGCCCTTTCGCAGTTCAACAATCACATTCTGGAAGGACTTATCCATCTTCTCCCAAATTTTGATCAGTGCAGTGTCATTCTGGATTCCTACTTCCGTAAAGACTTCGACCTGTTCGGCTGGAGTAAGTTTTCTCCTCACCTCGTCAGATCGAATGCTTATCTTCAAGATAACTTCACTGAGTTTTATCTGATCTCGTGGACCATAATTCAGAAACTCCTGTGTTAGCTGAGCTGCTTCATCCGTAAGAACTCTCTTTCGTGCCCACCATTGCTGGACAAACTCAAGGAACTCATTTCCACCTGGGACTTGATACTTGGAATTAAATTGTAACGGTGTAAAGAGCATGCTTGCCCATTGCGCTCCCCACACACTCTTCAAACTGTTAATAGACTCTCCTGCTAGGTTCGCAACATCGTCACCAAAGAGCCTCATCATTTCATTGTCGCGATCGAAAATTCGTGTACCATCGACCGGATTACGAGGAGTAATTTGCCCAGTTAATAGCTTCGAAGTATCTCGGAGCATATACAGAATGTCATTGTCGCTCCAGTTAAACTTTGTTGACCGACGTAAGAATCTTCTGATTCTAGCAATCAACCTCTTGAACCACGACATTTGCACAATACCGCTCTTTGGATCAAGGATAGCTGTCTCTGCAACCCTTGCTATGTATTCCTCGGCTTCAATCCAGAGCGCTGCTGTCTCGCCTCGGTCAAGCGCAGCCTGTTGAATAGCTTGTACGTCAAATCCAGGAGGAGGATTGTGCAAGATATCTCTCAAGACATCAGTCTGTTCTTGTTGTGTCAAGAACGTGCCCATACCATAGTGCGCAATGGTCTCATGAAAGTAGGTCGCCAGTAAGTCTTTTTCAGTGAAGTGGTTGTCTGTAACTACATTGACGGTTCCAGCGGTCTTTGGGTCCCACCAACCACGAATTTCTTTGCCGTAGCGCTTCCGTCGTGCCATAACTTCAGGATGGTTGTGTTTCATAAGGCGGACTTTCGGCCCAAAGCGGAAGAACTTTGCAAACTTCTCCACCATTACTTTTCCGTCTTGCGCTGCAATACCAGTCCCAGGCTTACCCTTTGTGCCTGTCCTGGTCGAGAGGCGTTCTTTTGAGACAGTCTCTTCGTTTCGAACCTTCGTAGATAACTCTGCTGTCTCAGTAAGCTCAGCCTGTGTCTGTTTCTGTCTCTCAACAGGTCCAAACTCTCCCGACGCAATACCAATCAACTCCGCATAGGTTTCATATTCCTCTGGAGACAGACCTTCTTGTTCTTCTTTAAGGCCAAGTACTTCCAGTCTAGCCTTCTGGCTCTCTGTTAGATCCGTTGGTGGAGTCTCTACAACCACCTCGCCTTCTTGCACATTCTCCGGAGTAGCAACCTTTGCCTTCGTATCCACTGGTTGTATGCCAAGAGCTTCTTGTAGCTTACCGATTCTTATATCCAGAACGTCAATTCGGCTCTGGACAGCTTTCTTTAATTGCCCGTCGGTTGATCTATAATTGTCTGCATCCTCAAAGAGGTCTCCACGGAGTTCAAACAGTTTTTGCAAGCCAGGATGGAGGGCGGCAATGCTTTGACCTTCGGGTGAGCTCGGGTCGCTATCTAGATACTGAGGATAGGAGCTGGCTATTTCTAGCTGCTGCCTAGTCAGTTCCAGTCCCACGGAGATAGGATCAGTGCCGCCCTCCGATTTTAATAGGGGATCGCTTGGGATACTGGAAATCATATCCCCATTCATGTCGATGTAATATGCGGTATCCGTCAGAGCAGCTTCTTCGACGAGTGCAGCTTGTGCTGCTATGCGCTGAGTTGGCGTATCTGCTACATCCTCCAGCGCTGGTAATTCTGGATCTCTTACAGGGATAGGTTCGAAGAAGTCCCCAAGAACAGCTGATGGTTCATCTGCTACAATTTCAACTGCACCAACTAAGGAAAACTCTGTTGGGTCAACTGTGCCAGTTGTGGCTAGGTTAACATCTAGAACTCCTTCTGTCTCATCGATTTGAATATCTACGCCCTCTGGCGTTTTATTATCTGTCTGGCTAGGCACGTCAGATGCAGGAACACGGATTGCAGCAGGTATACCCAGTAGGCCAAACGCCGTTGCTCCAGCCGCTGCATTCTTCAGCTGACTGATCTCATCTGGCGTGAGGTCGCCACCGTAGTCCTGTAAGGCCCTCTGAAGCGCGATATTCAAAACTTCTTGAGCCACCTCAGTTGGTACTTCTCGGGCTACTATGGCCCCTGCGTGGCCCGCAGCGCGCCGTATGAAGCCACCCTCGGCTAACTTACCAACAATGGTTCTTTCGACAACTGTACCAAGAGGAAGGTTCTTCGCTAGACCCAATCTCTTAGCCAGCGCAATCAGTGGTACAAAGTCAAGTGCGGCCTTGCCAAGTCCTGAACCAATCACTCGAACATCAACTGGAGTCTTCCCAGCATCCCGAGCTATGCTCGTAGATTCACCGGTTTGTAAACCGACATTACTTAGAAATGCCGCTGTAGTACCAGCAACGCTTGCGCTTTTGAGACTTGCTCCGGCAAGCTGAGCACCCTTGGCAACAATGCCACCTGGAACTAACATAGATGCCAGCATAGGTGCCTGTTCCACTAAGGTTTCAACTAGGTACGCAGCAAGATCTCCAGCACTTTGAATGTTTTCAATTCTTCCAATGGTCGGCTTATACTGCGCAGCCCTTGTTGAGAACTCTTCTGCCTTTTCATAAAAGCCTTGGGCGTATTCATCACTACCAAAGGTCTCTGCAATCAGCCCAGCAGTATTTGTGAAATCACCGGCTGTATTCAATGCTCCTCTTTTAAGGGCGGATTCTACCATTCCAGGTGGTTCAACAGGAGGTGACGGGGACTGTCGATTTATCGGTAATCGAAATACTTCCCTGCCAGTTGGATCTCGAAGAACTAAATCTCCAGGCCCAGTCGGGAACAATGTACGAGTTCTGTGTTGTGCCATTAAAATATCCCCGATGTTCCAATTGCTTCTAGATTTCTCTGTGCGCCTTTTTGTCGTGCTCGTTTACGTGTGAGTTCTCTAACAGCCTTGAAGTTCTCCTTAGTCATAATCCGATTCTTGACGGGATCGGCTAAGATCGCCTTAGCCTCCTCTTCTGTCATAGTTTCCAATTGATTGGCAATCTCTGAGTTGATTTGCTGAATTGTATTTGTAATACCTTCGTCACTCATGTCACCGAAGGTCTCAGGTAAATCTCTTCGAAGTTTCTGATTGGCGACCTTTTGCTGGCGCACGACCGGAACATGTCCAGCAAAAAGGTCCTTATGTGTGATAACGGCACCTTCTCCTGGAGATGGCGGTGGTGGAGTTGGACTAGGTTCGGGGACACCTCCAGATATTGTTGCTTCATCCTTCGTATCGCCAGGTTCTGGCAAGGGTTCAATGGCAAGGTTCTCAAGACCGAGTTCAACTGCTGCTGCGCTCTGAGCTGCCCGAAGTAAAGCATCACCGTATTCTGGTGGTGGACCTTGTCGTCCTAGAGCAATCCAATTCAACATAGCATCTGAGTGGTCCTTTTGTGCTTGCAATACAGCACGTTCTGCGAAGTTTCCACCAGCCGCAGGAGCCTTAGTAAACTGACCAGCTTCGATTCGTGCTTCCTGCAAATCTGCAGCCGACTCCAGACCAGCCTCAGCTGTCTCTGCCTGCACGGTTGTCCTTCGTTCCGTAGCAGTAACGGCGGCTGCTTCAGTCGTTGCCTGATTTGCTCTGGCTTCTGCAATACTTCGTTGCTCAGCATCTTTTTGTGTCTGTTCCTGAATAGCTTGATCTAGTCCACCACGAAACGCAAGCGCACCAACCCCACCACGTAGCACATGTGCCAAGACTGATCTCTGGTCTCGTCTAGGTTGAGCCATAGCACTTGCTAGGACAAGCATGGTCGCTAAGTTCTTCGGATCACTGAAGAATTGTTTAGCTCGAGAAGGCTGTTCGTCATCAATGGCTGCGCCAATGGCTCCCGAAGGAATCTCTTGGGCTCTCTGAGCATCTTCTACTGGATCGTGTAATGCCATGATTATCTCCCTATTCCCGGAAGTGCTGCTAGCAACCGACCAATGTCAAGCTGCTGGCCAAAAGGTTGAGCGAACTGACCTACTGGACTTCCAGGTTGTCCCCCAGCAATTGGTGCTGCTGTTTGTGTAGGAATTGGTTGTGGGCCTAATCCGAGCAATGGAGCCACTGCAGCAAGTGCCTGTGGCAGGGCTGCAAGAACTTGTCCAACGCCACCAATTCCTTCTTCTCCGTCTCCTCCAGGTGCTGGAACCTCGGGAGGCGTAGTGACCTGTGTCTCTGGAATTCCCGCTGCGGCTGTTGCTGCTGCCTGTGCTGGTCCAGTTATGTCAGGAACTGCTGGTGGAAGATTTGGAATACCTCCAAGCCCACCTGATCCAAAGATCGGCTGTATATTAGTCGGAGCCGCACCGCCTGGGGGAGCAGGCTGCTCCGTGTCGACATCAACACCGGATGTAGCTGCGGACGCTGCGCCGATTGCTGATAGAATTAACATTCCCCATTCGAAAGGTGTCATTATCCTACTCCTGGGATTGGTGGTTGTTGTGGATTAACTGGTGGTGTCACTGGCACCTGTTGTGTTGGTGGCACTTGTTGTGCTGGTGTAAATCCGATTGGTGGTGGTGGAGGCTGAATTTGTGTCTGTGGTGGAGCTCCCGGAGTTGGCTGAACCTGTCCATCAGCACCCTTACCTGGAATCGAAGGAAACGGAGGAGGCTGTTGTGTTCCTGGCTGGCCTATTGGCGGTGGCTGGAACGTCGGTTGGAAATTCCCTACCGTGCTTCCATACGGACCAGTTATGTATTGCTGGAACTGACTCAAGAGATTGAACGGAGCATTTTGGTTGAAGTAATACTGTTGAGATATAGCGTCTATTTGCGCTTGATCCAGGCCGTACTCCTGCAATCCTAACTGATTGATTGCACCGAATTGTCCAAGACTCTGCGCTTGGAAACCTGGAATCAAGCCGAGAGCTCCCAGCTGCTGTTGCAGTTGAAGTGCGTTGCCGCCTTGGAATATATTTCCAGCTTGTGCCGTGCCTGTACCAATGGCATCAAAACCCAGTCCAAGTCCCTGGCCAAGTTGACTTCCGACTTGTCCCGTTCCTTGCAGCAGACTCTGTATGTACTGTTGAAAGTTCTGATTAGAAAGACTCTCAGCTGTGAGGCCTGCTCCTACATCGGCTTGCTGCGCACCCAATACATCAGTCAGAGCCTGACTCTGCGCTCCGAGCTGTTGACCAAAGGCATTTCCGTAGATATCAGACGTGATATTACCGATGCTTCTAGTAAGATCTCCAGCAGCAATACCCTCAGCGATTCCCTGTCGAGTACCGCCAATCTGACCTGCCTGTTGTGCTTCAGTCCGAATTCCCGGCAGAACGTTCCTGCCGAACTGGTCTACTTGACCCTGAACAGCACTTTGAACTAGCTGGTCTAAAAAAGGATTAGTACCCCCACCACCACCCAACAAACTAGCGATAGCAGAAGAAGCGTCAGCACCACCGCCTTGCGTTCCAGGAGCGGTCGTGGTTCCCGGCTGTTGGCCAAAGATCGTTTCAAACGCTCCGGCTTGTCCGGGGAGCTGTGCCTCAGCCGCTGTCGCCAACGGATTCCCACCTGCACCCAACTGTTCATTGATGCCTCCAGTGATTCCTGGAACCAAGGATTGTCCAAGCTGTTGGCCTTGATTTTGTCCTCCAGCAAGAAGTTGCAGAAACTGTTGAATCTGCTGGTTCTGGCCAATATTTGCACCCGCCAAGCCACCAATTCCCTGCTGTGTATTAGCGATGTTCGGATTTATATCCGGTGTAAGTTGTCCCCCTTCAACTACATTACCTTGTGCGTCTACACCTGGAAAGGCCTGCGGGACTCCTTGATTGTAAAGCCTTGCAGCTTCCTGAAAGAGTCCCAGAATAAATGGAATCTGCGGGCCGAATGGACCAGTAGGACCAGTTTCATTCACTACATCGCCTCCACCTCCTGCATATACCACAGGTCCTTCATAATCTTCTTGACGAAAGATTGCTCCTCCAGTTCGAAGGTTGAAGATAACCCAGGTGTAAATCCTCATCAGTGTAATCCCTTCTCCAAATGTTTGAACATCTTAACTCTCTGGCGTCTCCAACCTTCCTGTTTGGCGACCTTTTCTAATCCAGGTCGTAATTCCGCCTCAGCTTGCGTAGCTCCAAGCCCAATAGCCCAGTGCTCTATATACTCCATATGTTCCTTGTAGTGTTCATAGTTCCTTCCTTCGATAAAATCAACGACCAGTCTTTTGACGTTAGGATATATTACAATCCTGGTGATCGCGATCATTTCACCATCGCCTCCCATCCAAAGTTGAGCTTGATTTGCATAAAGCAAATTAAAGACGCTTGGTATATCAATCTCGACGAACTCCAGCTTCTCCATAGCGTTGGACAGTCTAGGTTCAATCAATGGCCACACAAGAGGAATATTTTCTTGTGCGATTAACGTTGGTATTTTGCTGTCAACAGGGATATCGTCTAAAAGTTCTGTCGCTGTATCCATCGTGATTATCCTAAAAAAACGAATGAAGTTGTATCTTCGTCGAATCTATAAACCCCTTTACCTGAACCTGGGTCCCAATCGGTTCCATCTGCGTAGAACAAACCATTTCTTGGCTTCTCTGGAGCAACATGTCGAATCCTTAAATCTCCATCTTCAATAGGCATCAGAACATCAGCTATTCGCTCAAGTTCCTGTTGCAGGTAAAGTTCTAGTGGCCCTCCTGCGTATTGGCCTGGATAGTATGACACCGCCCTAATTACTCCCTATAATTAGCCCAGTTATTGTTGTCCGAGAATCTCGATATTCGGAGCATAAGAGTCCAACTTCCATTGTGATTGATCATTTGTTTCAAATCGAAACGTAAGATACCTGCCGACAACATCACAATCTATCTTGTCATCGACACCTGGAGTAAAAGTAAATGGCCCTTGAAATACAATAGGATCTTTCAATCTCTCCTGCCCGCCGACAGAAATATCGACGGTCGTTCCATTTTGTATAGTTATCTCCGGCCACACCTCATTGACTTGCTTGATAAATCTGGCGTCCATAATTGGGACACCGTCACGATTTACGCCTGAAAGTGGCATTGAGGATCGTTCGACATATCCTAAGAAATCGCTTCCTTCATTGTCAAAACCTTCGTCGTATAGAAGGAATCTAGGAGTGGTGATTCTATGCGCTCCTATCAATCTCCTTGCCCCAGGCGTCGACACTCGTTGTCCGAACTTGCCTGGAGTTGAATCAAACGGCTGAGTCTGCGAATCGTATGTCGTTTGACCAGCGCCTGGATCAAATGGAGCAGCTACAATGAATGTTGCCTCGTCTAAGTCACGAAGAGTACACGTTCTATCTTGCAAGTTAATGATAAGAGCTATATTAGGATGGGCCTTTCCTGCCTGTGGGATACACATCCACAATTCATGTTCTCGTTCATTAAGTACCATATACTGTCGTTTGACCGCATCTGGATCGGCTTGACCGACGTACCATCGACGCATTTTATCGTCAAGCATTGATTCCTGTTGGAATCCATCATGCACAATAATGTCTTCAGCTGTCGCCACAAAGTGCTTCGCCCGATACTTAACAATACAACGAGGAGACACAACTCCTGTGTCGAATCGCTTCTTGAAGTTAAAGATGAACCGTCCGCCAATGTACGACATGGCCCAAGTTTGATCCTCTTTGTAGATCAGAAGGGCATCCTGAAGGATCTCTCCATCTATGACAAATCCACCAGATTCCGCTAGAGGATACTCGCCAGCGTCCAATATATCACTCGTCTCGTCCCAACTTGATGGAACCGTTCCAGGATCAGCGACGTGAGACCACTTGACTAAGAACGGAAAATGAGTTCCACTTTGAGTCAGATCTAACGCGACCAAATACTGCTTATAGCTCTTGATGACTCTCGCTGTCGTTGAAGCAGGCCAGTTAGCTAAATTGACGAGATCAGTTCCAAGGGCCGGATTGATCCAGGCCTGAGGAATATCTATCCCGTTGTTGAAGATTTCGATTCCACCAAGGAATGTGCCCTGCCAAATGTCATCTGCAGCGCCACCGTATGTAGGACTTCCGGCTCCTCGTGTGATCTGGGTGTGAGTTGTTCCGTCAGTTGCATAGACATGTAACAACCCAGGATAGACAAAGAATATACTACTCGGGCCTAAGTGATGATACAAATAATAAGGATCAACCGTTGGTGTCCCGAGCGCAGCTTCCTGTCCATTTGCCTTCCAGACAGCATTGTCATAGAACCGAACTCCGCGTGCGTCCGTCCACGCATTTGGTGGAAGCCTGTGCGCTGGAATGTCTTGGTTGAGTCCGAATTGTCCTACATTTGCAATTGGTACTAGCATTCTAAATCCTAATTAAGAGGTGTCAAGAGCATGTGTGAATCTTTCTTCAAGGTAATTGTGTTACCTGAACTGACGTCCTGTGCCCAGCGAAGGGCAAATGTACCGGAAGAATCTGCTGTTATAGTGCCAACCATGTGAATACCAGAATCGGTATTTTGTGTCAAATCAATTTGCTGCGACGTTGTATGCCACGCCAGGATGAGGTCTTTTTCTAGAGTAGATCCTGCTTCATCAACTTCATTATATCTATAATGCCCTGTGCTAGAGGCTGGAAATGTCCAACTGTAAGTAAAGTCCGGTGTAGAGCCTCCAGTAACCTCTATGACAAGCCACAGTTCTACTCGATAAGACCTACCGCTAACGACCTCTACCGATAAATGTGGATCGTCGGCTTGAACTATATCGGTAGTCTTCGGTGTATCAGCTGTTTTAACAGCTCCTAAAAGACTGGAAGATTTGGCCTCCAAAGTAGCTGGTGTGACATACTTAAGTGGATCTGTTCCTGCATCAACTTCTGCTTGAGTTGCAGTTCGTGTTGTACCTCGCTGAGAAGTTGAAGCAATACTAACATCAAGTGTTCGTGTAGCAGAAATTGTACCCCCACCAGACATGTCATTGCCAGCAAGGACACTAACAAGCGAATGGTCAATGTGTTTACTGGCGAGGAAATTCAATAAAAGATCGTGGTCGATTGCTGCGACGTGCTGAGTTACATTGCCTGCGGACACTCGTGCGTTCGCCCACTGACCTGTGGTTACGTCACCAGTATCCAGAGCTGAAATTTCGCCTGAGGTGTGTGAATGCGCGCTCGCGGCTTTGCCGTTTATTTGCGCCTGGATAGCTGAAGTAACGTCATTAACAAACAAGAGTTCAGCTGCAGTCAAGCCTCCGGCGGCGGCCCCAGACAAAAGGTTTAAATCAGCCGTTAAGGATGTGACTCCATTCAGCTTGTTTAACTCCGCTGTCGAAGCAATAATTCCATTGAGAGTATTCAGCTCCGTTGTGGACAGAAGCGCTCCATCAAGGATATTCAACTCAGCTGAACTAGCTAACAGACCTACAAGCAGATTAAATTCCACACTAGTCGGATTAACCGCCAATGCCGTGAAATTAGGAAACTGGCTCTGTAAAACAGACTTGATCAGCCTTAGATGATCGTCCGCCGTTGCATAGTCATCAACTGCTCCGACCGGATTGGTCGCGACCAGTTCGCTAATAAATGATGCAGATTCAAGTCCCATCAGTCAGGGCCTCCCATTACTAGATCAGTGTCTCCGAATTCATCGGATTCCTGTTGATTTACCATAATGCGCCGACCAACAGAGGCTTGAGTTGTAAACTTCTTAAGCGCTCGATCATCTCGGAGCCAAGTGGCTAGTTCAATTCCAGCCATACCCATTATCATATCGGGTTCGAGTGCACACCAATTATTACTGTTGCCTCCAGTCAGAATAGTCTCCGCTGCATAGTACTTTAGCCTCCAGGTGACATTTCGAGTCTGAGTCGGAGTGATTTGGATGGACTTTACATTCGCACTGGAGTCTAGATACCACCAAATATCAGCAGCAGTAGTATTACCAAGATCCGTATCTGCAAACGCGTTCCTCTTGGAAATCAGTTGGTTCAGAGTATCCAAGCGGATCGCTCTTCTCTCGTTTCCATCGTCATCGTCGTATACCAGAGCCTGATCATCATAGACCCTGATGAATCCCGTCGGTGGCAACCCAGTAAGGACTGTTAAGTCTTTCAAGGTGACTAAATCCCCCGTCGTGGTTTTCATCCACTTGGGCAGCGTTCCCATCTTTTCTAACAGCTCTTGGGCGGCAATCATCTCGTCCAGGAACTCATTAGTGATACCCATTCCCCGACGACCAAGTCGCCTTTTCGCTCTCAATTCTAAAGATGCAAATGTACTCATGATTGTCCTTACAAGTCAGTCCAGACGTTACGGAACCCTCCGCTAGGAAATTCTGTTTCAATTAGAGCAATTGACTTACCAATCTGCTCGGGTTGCATTATTACTTTAATCAACGGGTTGGGCCATTTCGTCTGGAAGAATGGGTCACCAACTATTGTCTCAACAAGAGCAATTGATTTACTAATCTGCTCTGGTTGCAGAATTCTGGAAATAAATGGATTCGGCCAATCAGTTTGTAAGAAAGGCTTTCCACCACTACCTATTAAGACTCTAGAACTGCTCGCCTGCTCTGGCTGCTGTATAGAAACTTCTACTGTCGGATTTGGCCAGTCAGTTTGCTTAAACTGGACAGTTTCTACCAGAGCAACAGATTTGCTAATCTGCTCAGGCTGTTGAACTACTTCTATCGCAGGGTTCGGCCAATCAGTCTGAGCAAATGGAACATCTACCTCTTCTACTAGAACAACAGACTTACCTATCTGCTCTGGTTGCTGAATCGAAACTTCCAGAATAGGACTAGGCCAATCGGTCTGCTTGAACGGCTTACCACCACTACCTACTAGAACTATCGGACTATTTTCTTGCTCAGGCCGCTGAGTAGCAACTTCCAGAGTAGGATTCGGCCAGTCAGTCTTCGAGAACGGAACTGCCACTTCTACCAGAGTAATTGATTTGCTAACTTGCTCTGGCGGCTGAACTACCTCTACTATTGGGTTAGGCCAATCCGTTTGTCTAAATGGATCTTCAACAACTGGCTCGACCAGAGCGATGGACTTACCGACCTGAGATGGCTGCTGAATTGATACTGACTGTGGAACCGGCCAGTCTGACTGTAAGAATGGCTTCTCATCTACAATTTCAATCAGTGTTAGTGGACTACCTAATTGAAACGAAGGTTGAACAAACATCGAAGGCAATGGATCCAGCCAATCCAACTTTAGGAATGGCTTACCACCGCTGCCAACTAATACAATCGAACTCCTATCTTGCTCTGGTTGCTGTCGATCTAGTGATTGAGGATTAGGCCAGTCTAATTGCGCAAAAGGTGCTGCTGCAACTGTTTCAACCAAGGCGATCGACTTGCCATTCTGTTCAGGCTGCTGAACAACTTTAATAGTCGGGTTTGGCCAGTCTGTTTGGAAGAAAGGATCACCAACAATCGGCTCGACCAGGGCAATAGATTTCCCGAGTTGCTCTGTCTGTTGAACTCTTTGGACTGTAGGATTCGGCCAATCCAATTGAGTGAAAGGTACAGTGACAATTTCTCTAATTGATTGACTAGTCTGAAAGACCTCTTGTAGTCTCAAACCTCTGGGATTCGGCCAGTCATGTTGTGCAAAAGGCACAACAACAGCAGGTTCAACAAGCGCAATGGACTTGGATATTTGAGCCGGCTGCTGAATAAACAGCGGTTTAGGATTCGGCCAGTCAGTCTGATTAAAGGGCTT
>JAPUKJ010000131.1 GCA_027295705.1 Ignavibacteria bacterium
ATATCTACCGGACCGCCAGCAACATCGGTTCCAAAATCAGTAACCATACCTTGCGTATCGATGCGCCGAATCCAATTACTACAAAAATCAGCGAAGAAAAAGCTGCCTTCATAGATTGCGGGAAACTGGGATTCCCGATAAAACGCTGCACCGGTAATTGAACATCCCTCAGTGTGATCATAGGTATAAATCGGTTCTACATAGGAGGTATCTCCACATGGACCTTCGCAATCCGGCCATCCATAATTTTCTCCCGCAAATACATGATTGACCTCTTCCCAATCGTGCTGCCCAATATCACTCACGTACATATTTTCGGTCACCTTATCAATATCGAAAGTGTATGGATTACGAAATCCGATTGCCCAGATTTCACCCAATGCGCCAGGCGTGTTCGCAAATGGATTATGTGTTAATCCGGAATATTCTTCCATTCATAAGCACTCAACGATTGCACTTGCGTATTATCATTTCCATCCCCAACGGCTACATAAAGCATTCCAACGGGACCGAAGTGAACCGTTTCTCCGTGGACAGTCTAATGGAGTGTTTGCCTTTGCATACTCAAAACCCTCTTCCCACCAAGCAGTCATTTCCTTCGGATCAAAAACTAGCGGATGTTCTGTGAGTATTCTTGGTGGATAATAAAAATGGAGATGCACCGCTTGTTGCATACCTTCAAGTTTCGCAATGGTGACACTGTCGTCTTTGATCTGGTGTAGCATGAAATTAAACAGCTTCCATGTCAAACTGAACGCATTTCCTGTGTCTTCACCGTTGCTTACTATCTTCGGTGACAGTAAGATAACATCTATTTCGCTCGCACCTCGCCTGATTGCTTCCTGAATAGGGACAGGAACGCCTATCCCCCCATCAGCATATTCATAACCGTTCTTAGTTACCAGGCTCATAAACGGTACTAAGTTTGATGAAATCCATATCCAGTCACAAAAGTCTTCGTAGGTACAGTTTTTCATAGATTTATATTCGACTGTGTTACATGACAAGTTGGATACGGCGACTACGATCTCAGTGTTGGATAGTTGCATTTTTCGGAAATCATCTCGGGTAATAACCGAGCTGATCAGCTTCCTTAACTGTCCGCTATCTCCAAATGTCTTTCCGCCTTTCAAAAACATCCTGAGAATGCCCAGGTGATTTATGCTGGTCCTATAAACACCGTTCTTCTTGGTTGTAACAAAGGGGGAGATACTGAAGATATCTCTAGTTCTTACGGTGGTATAAGTCTTTCTAAGTTTCTCAATCTCTCCAATTGCCAGCAACGGGATCATCAAGCTTCCGGTAGAAGTGCCAATAAGAATATCATACTGCTTCTTGCGCTCTCCAATAAGGAATTCAGCAACACCCCCCGCAAATGCGCCTTTGCTGCCACCTCCGCACATAACCAAAGCTTTCATAGGCTGTATTTTTCTTTACCAATCAACTCATCTGCGATCACGCGACGAAGTGCAACAGTATTGAGTGGTGTGTACTTCGTGAAACGTTTGAGTACAGCAAGGTACGTGCGCAATGTATCCCCCTCAGTGGTAGAAGACAGAATGTCGCGTGCGTTCATTTCCACTCGCACCATTGTATCGTTAACAAATGTTTTCACGATCTTTATATGGATCTCATTTGCTGTCTCCCGAGCCAGATTTTTTTCAACTCGCAATAGGACGGATTCCATTGCATAGACATCCATCACGATGTCGCTGATGTTGCTCAGAATCTCCTGTTGTTCGGACAGCCTCTCCAGGAATTTCTGCGCGACAATTCCGGTCATCATAACAGCTAGCTTCTTAGCATTGTCAATCAGCTTCCTTTGGGTGGAAAAGATTGCGTTCGCTTCGCAGTTGGTCGAGGAAACACTCAGGAGATCGTTGGCCAGTTGCGTCGCCCGTCTGAGCAGGTCCAGCTCTCCCTTTCTCGAACGCTTCAAAAGCATCGCGGGAATCAGGAGCCTGTTGATCTCGTTTGTTCCCTCAAAAATCCTGTTTATCCGTGAATCGCGGTATGCCCGCGCTACAGGATATTCTTCGCTATACCCGTATCCCCCAAAAATCTGGACTCCCTCATCAACGACATAATCCAGGATTTCACTGCAATACACTTTGAGTATTGAGCATTCAATTGCATACTCCTCAATCCCTTTCAAGGTTTGTGCTGCCGCATTAGGACTCTCCTTGTTGATGTTTTTGAGAACAGTGTCAATCAGCCCCGCGGTGCGGTACAGCATACTCTCTCCTACAAAGGTCCGAATTGCCATTTCGGCAAGCTTATGTTTGATCATCCCAAAATCTGCTATCGGCTTATTGAATTGCATTCGTGTTTTTGCATACGAATTTGAATCGGCGATGACTTTCTTCGCCGCGCCAATAGCCGCCGCTCCGAGTTTGAAACGGCCGATATTGAGAATATTGAATGCAATAATGTGCCCCCGACCGATTTCCCCCAGTAGGTTCTCTACGGGAACCTGAGCGTTCTCTAGAATAAGCTGCCTGGTCGATGACCCCTTGATGCCCATCTTCTTCTCCTCAGCGCCAGTTGAAACACCGGGAAACCCTTTTTCAATGATGAAGGCAGAGAATTTCTCTCCATTGACCTGTGCAAACGTAATGTAAACGTCTGCAAATCCAGCATTGGAGAGCCACATCTTTGTTCCGTTCAGTAGGTAATGGTTGTTATCGGGACTCAGAACCGCCGTAGTACGTGCAGAGAGCGCATCAGAACCGGAACTCGGTTCAGAGAGTGAATAGGATGAGATCCACTCCCCAGTGGCAAATCTTGGCAGATACTTCTTCTTTTGATCCTCTGTGCCAAAGAAGACAATCGGTAGAGTGCCGATTCCCGTATGTGCTCCGTGAGAAACTGCCCACGAACCAGTGCGGCCGATGTGCTCAGCGACGAGAATCGAACTGGTTATGCCGAGCTCAAGTCCGCCGTATTCTTCGGGCACATCAATCGAGAGAAGACCGACTTCTCCTGCTTTCTTTAATAAAGAAACCGTCAGGCCGTCCTTTTGGTCATCAATATCATTGATGCGCGGTAGGATTTCGTTGTCGACAAAATCGCTCGTAGTCTTTGAAATCATTTGATGCTGTTCGCTGAAATCTTCAGGAGTAAATACGTTGTAAGGATCTGTCTCCTCCAAAAGAAAACTCCCGCCCTTTACATGATTCAATGTTGTCTGTTCCATTTCACATCTTGTGTGTTTGTTCGCTTGCTTTTTATTTTTTGGGGCGTCCATCAAATCATCTGCCTTCCATTCTAAAAGCAAAATTCGAACACGCCAGCTGCACCCATTCCCCCACCAATGCACATCGTAACAAGTCCGTGTTTTGCCTTGCGCCGGCGTGCCTCGCTGATGATACTAACTGTGAGTTTTGCACCGGTGCACCCAAGTGGATGGCCGAGCGCGATCGCCCCCCCATTAACGTTGACTTTTGCCTCATCCATCTCCAGATTTTGCACTACATAATAGGCCTGCGAAGCAAACGCCTCATTGAGTTCTACGAGGTCGATTCTATCCAGTGTGATATTTGCCTGCTTCAGGGCCTTTGGCACCGCAACAACTGGTCCGATACCCATAATATCGGGCGGTACACCTCCGACAGCGAAGCTCTTCAACTGGGCAAGAGGCTGCAAACTGAGTTGCTTCATTTTGTCTCCTGACATAACTACAACCGCTGCGGCTCCATCGCTCATCTGTGATGAATTTCCTGCGGTAACAGTACCCTTCACAGCAAAGACCGGCTTTAGTGCCGCAAGTTTTTCCATTGATGTATCTTCTCGAGGGCCCTCGTCAGTATTGAAGGTCTTTTCTGTCGTTTTCTTGGTAGCGTTTCCGTCAAGTGCTTTGTTGACAATCTGAATTGGAACAATTTCGTCCTTGAATTTTCCGGCTTTCGTGGCCGCGACAGCCTTCATGTGGCTCTGATAAGAAAAAGCGTCCTGCATTTCTCGTGTGATATTGTATTTCTTGGACACGTTTTCCGCCGTGAGTCCCATGCTCAGATAAGCATCAGGATTGTGATCAGCAAGATAAGGATTTGCCATAAACTTGAAGCCCGACATTGGTACCATGCTCATGGACTCAGATCCTCCGGCAACGATCACATCAGCGTGTCCAGCCATAATGCGTTCGGTAGCAAACGCAATCGTCTGAAGCCCCGATGAACAGAACCGGTTAATTGTCAGTGCAGGAACAGAAACTGGAAGACCTGCCAGTAGAACAGAAAGGCGGGCAAAGTTTAAGCCTTGCTCCCCCTCTGGCATGGCGCATCCTATCATCACATCGTCTATCTCTTCTGGTATCAACCCGGGAGTTTGACTTAACACTCTCCTAATAACTGTTGCAGCCAATTCATCCGGCCTCGTATTGCGCAACGAACCCTTAAACGCCTTTCCGACGGCAGTTCGGGCAGCGCTTACTATATACGCGTCTTTCATTTGTGTAGCCCCTTACGGTCTATCCTTTGTATTTCAGGGTCGGCCTCTCGTATCAGTTCCTCAGCGGCTTCCCTTTTTCTAGCATGTACTTGATCCTATCTTGCGTCTTCTTCTCGCCGAGCAAACTCAAGAATGCTTCTCGTTCCAAATCCAGAAGATACTGTTCACTCACGAAACTCTTTGTGCTCAAATCTCCGCCGCACAACACCTGCCCAAGTTTACGCCCGATGTGTGCATCGAATTTGGAGATGTATCCAGCTTCAGTCATCAGATGAATTGCAATCTTGAGATTCGCAAATCCTGGCTCTCCAAGCACCGGAATGTTCGTCCGCATTTTCGGCTGCGCATAGCCGCTCGTCGCCATTCCCAGAACGACCTGTTTCGCATCTTCAATGAGGCAATCTTTGTTCATAGAATATGAGTCTGTGCTTCTCAGGTACCCGAAACGTCGCGCCTCTAGTGCGCTTGTTGAAACTTTGGCCATCCCAATGGTTTCAAATGCGCGCTTCACCAGGGGGAATAAATCCACGTTGCTGTCGGCCGGAACCCCCTCTATGTTCCGAAGGAGAGTTTCTTTTGTACCACCGCCGGCGGGGATAAGACCAACACCTACTTCTACAAGTCCCATGTAGAGCTCCGCCGCTGCTTGAATCCGATCCGCTCCAAGGCTAAACTCACAACCCCCTCCCAGAGCCATCCCAAAAGGCGCAGCAACCACTGGCTTTTCCGAATACCGCAGGCTCATTGTTGCATTCTGAAATGAACGCACAATCATGTCAAGTTCATCCCAATTCTCGTCCTGTGCTTCCATCAATATTAACAGCAGATTCGCACCTACCGAGAAATTCGGTGCTTGGTTACCAATTACCAGGCCCTGAAAGTTCGCTGCTGTTTCCGTAAGCGACACATGAACCATCTGAATGATGTCCTCTCCGATGGCGTTCATCTTCGCATGGAACTCTAGGCACGCAACACCGTCGCCGAGGTCAATGAGGCTTGACCCCGCATTTTGTCGGATCTCTTTTTTCCGATCTTTCAAGGACGAGAGGACAATGAAACCGCGCTTTTCTTGTTCAGGTCTGTAGGTCCCCGTACGATAATCAAAATATGAACGCGCACCGTTCCCGGTTACATAGAATGATTTCTTGCCTGACCTCAGGAGTTTCTCAACCACTGGTGGAATCGTTTTTCCATCAGCTTTCATTCTCTCCACCGATTCCTCCACGCCTAAGGCATCCCAAGTTTCAAATGGTCCTAATTCCCAGTTGAATCCCCATTTCATTGCGTTGTCAATGTGAATAATTTCCTCACAGATTTCAGGAACGCGATGAGCAGTGTAGAGCAAGATTGCGCTCAACGTCTTCCAGAAAAATTTCCCGGCCCGATCCTTACTGCTCGCAAGCATCTTAATCCGTTCCCGAAGACACCCCATATTCCTCGCCATATCGATCGATTCGAACTGTGGTTTAGTCTTTGCACGATATCTCATCGTGCTATGGTCAATCGCCAGGATCTCCTTTTCTCCGGTTGTACCTGTTATTTTTTTGTAAAACCCCTGCTTTGTCTTGTCTCCCAGCCATCTGTTTTTGATCATGCTTTGAACAAAGTGAGGAATTTGAAAAGTTTCCCGCATTTCATCATCAGGTATCACGTGATGTAGATTATTTGCCACATGCACCAGAGTGTCGATGCCGACCATATCGGCGGTGCGGAACGTCGCGCTTTTCGGCCTGCCTGTTACAGGTCCAGTAATTTGATCCACCTCTTCGATCGTGTAACCATCATCTACCATCGTCTGAATGGTATACAACATTGAGAACACGCCTATTCGGTTGGCTATGAAATTTGGCGTATCTTTGCAGTGCACGACTCCTTTGCCGAGAACTTTCTCTCCGAAAGAAGTCAGGAACTCCACGACTTGTGGCAGCGTATCTGCTGTTGGAATGATCTCCAGCAATTTCATATACCGTGGAGGATTGAAGAAGTGTGTTCCACAAAAATGACTTCGAAAATCCTCAGAACGGCCGGATGCAAGCGCCGAGATGGGGATCCCGGATGTGTTCGATGTGACGAGCGTGTTCGGTTTTCTCACCTCATCAACCATTTGAAGAATTTGTTGCTTAACGTCGAGCCGTTCGACCACTACTTCGATGATCCAATCTACCTCGGAGAGCCACTTCTTATTGTCTTCGAAATTGCCAATCGTGATCAAATGAGAAAGTTCTGGTTCGAAGAAGGCTGGAGGCTTCGAGTTCTTCGCTTCTTCCAGACCTTCACGAGCGACGCGATTGCGCACGTCAGGACTCTTTACGTTCATCCCTCTTGCTATTTCATCTGCCTTCAATTCCTTGGGACCGATGTCAAGCATGTATGAGGGGATACCCGCATTTGCAAAGTGTGCAGCGATACGAGAACCCATCACACCTGAGCCGAGTACGGCAATTTTTTTAATGGCCTGTTTCACGGGTGAATCCTGTTCACACAGATTGATTTTGGGACATAATACTCACTTCTTGATAAAGCTTATCGATCCGATCTTTGAATTTTTCTTCAACACTGCGGCGTCGCACCTTCAGTGTTGGAGTCAAATCGCCTGTATCTACTGTCAGTTCCGTGTCAATCAGAAGAACCCTGACAATACGCTCCCAGGGATTAACTCGCGCGTTGACTTCATCCACTTCCTTCTGGTAAAGGAACTGAACTTCAGGAAGGGCGAGAATCTCGGCATTTGTCGTAATATCATTTCCGTTTTTGTTCGTCCACGCTTTCAGATTTCCAAAATTTGGGAAGATCAATGCAATGGCGAACTTGCGCCCTTCGCCAACTACGACGGCATGATCGATGTAACGGCTTCCACGCAAGTTGCTTTCAATCGGACCGGGAGCAATGAATTTACCATTGCTTTTCTTAATCAGATTTTTCTTCCGGTCGGTAACAAACAGGAAGCCGTCAGCGTCGAGATATCCCACATCTCCTGTGCGGAACCATCCACCGTCGAAGGCTTCGTGTGTAGCCTCGGGATCATTGAAAAAACCTTTCATAACGCCAGGGCCTTTCATGAGGATCTCGCCATCCAGGGCAATCTGAACGTGTACGTTCGGGATCGCGTGCCCCACTGATCCAATGCGGTTTCGTTCGAGCGTGTTGACCGTGATGACGGGAGATGTCTCAGTGAGTCCATACCCCTGAACAATCGGAATGTCTGCAGCAAGGTAGACATTTGTCAACCATGCTGGCAGCGGTGCACCTCCTGAGATGATCAGCCGAATTCTACCGCCAAAACCGTCACGCCATTTCGAGAACACAAGGGCAGATGCAATCCTCCGTTGAATAGTATACCAGACCAAATTGCCTGACTCGTGGTTATATCTAAACGTTAATCGCATCGACCACCTGAACAGTGCCTTTTTCAGACCCTTGAGTTCCTTTCCTCTAAGTTGGATCTTGTCGTAAACTTTTTCCAGCATGCGCGGTACAGTTGTTATCACTGTGGGACGAACCTCGAGAAGATTCTGAACTACTGTTTCAATTGATTCTGCAAAATACACCGGCACACCTCGGTACAGATAGATGTTCATCATAGTGAGTTCAAAGATATGGGAGAGGGGGAGAAACGAGAGCGCTATGTCGTTGCCGGCATGCAACTCAATCACCGAACTACCATCGACTGCGTTCGATGTAAGGTTCCGATGTGTTAGTACGACGCCCTTGGGATCTCCCGTCGTTCCCGAGGTGTAAATCACGGAGGCGACTGTCTCGGGCCCAACGTCACGTCGCAGTGAGCCAAAGAGCCCGGGCTGCTCTTCGTCAAGGTCATTTCCTCGCGATAGTAGTTCCTGAAAACTAATAACACCGTGGCCTGAGGCAAACCCGCCAAAGATCACAGTGCGATCTAGACCCAGCCGAGGCCGAATTGTTTCAACGCGATCATAGAGTATCTTGCTTGATATAAGCATTACCCTGACACCAGCGTTTGTCAAAATATACTCGATCTGAGATTCGGCCTGTGTCATATAGATTGGAACGGTTGCTGCCCCCAGTGATGTAATAGCGTAGTGTGAAATAATCCATAGGGGGGAATTTTCAGATAGTATGGCTACGCGATCTCCCGCTCGGACACCCACCGAATACAGACCCAGAGCTATGCTTTGTACGAGAGCAAAGAGGTCGTGTGAAGCGACGCTTTTCCATTTGCCGTCTTTTTTGGCGCTAAGCGCGTTGGGAAATCCATAATGCGACGTGTGGTAGTCGAGGAGCTCACAGAGCGTCGTGGGAACACTTCTTGTTCCGCTTTTGCCTTGTAGCGGCATGCAGTTCATTTTCGGTGCTTTCGAAGGTGATCGTTGCTGTCCGCTCCGCATTCTAGGATATTTGTTGCGTTTCAGTGTCACTCTTCACCTTTTGTTCCGACCCGTTCAACATTGCGACAAGCGTATGAAAAGCGCACAGCCATCAATTGGCATTGGTCCGCAATGTCGAGAAAGAGATGAACTCCTAGTCTTTGGTTTATGTATGTGCAGAAATCCATCCCTTAAGAAGCTACCTGGAGCATAGTCCAGGTCGCTGTCAAAGCTGAACTTATGTGAACATTAGCTATGAGGGGAAGCTAGAGGAGTTGGGGAAGGACGGTAACCATCCACAACGCTTGCTGCTACAGCAGAGGAAAGCCCTTGTCCGCATAGCACGTAAGCGGTGGTTTTCGGGGGATTAAAACGATTTGTTCTACCTAACAGAGGAGTTGGGAAGGGGACCGCTAACCTGCACAACACTTGCTCCTACTAGCAGAGGGAGAAACGCATGCACCCCTCGTCCGCATAGCACGTGAGAAGTGGTTTTTGGGGGTTTAAAAAGCGGACTTGTGCCTATCACAATATCGCTGAAATCTTTTAGTTTGTCAAGCAAATAATCATAGCAGAAAATTTTTTTGTATAATACGTGATCTGGACACACGACATATAAAGTTTACAGATGTTCAAAGTGACGGAGATCATCAAGCTGTTCTGGCAGTGCTACGGCATCTCAAAGGCCTCTTCAGTGTTGTAGCTATGCACAGTTCGGTCCCCGCTAAAATGAGCACGCACAACGCATTCCCCCATCAGTTGGACTCTGTTCAAACAGGGGCAAGCGCCGATAGTTTCTTAGTGATTTTAATTAACAAGGGATTCTTGCATGTTCTATGAAGGGTGTTTCCCGTCCCGGACTTGAACCTGCACCGGTGATCGTTTCCATGTAGTATTCCAAGCCTCTTTCAGGGGCCATAGAGAATACGACTTCTAGTGTTCAGTACGGCATCTCAAATCCTCTATTCGAGGTTGTGAGTAGAGCAAAGTTCGGGTCCCGGACATGCACCTGCAACTTTGCCCAAACTTCTAATTTCCGGGCTTGGACATTGAGCCAGAGTTAAGGAGGTTGGGCCTACGGCTTAGTCAAATTCCGACATCCCTCAATTTCAGGGAGCAATGCAGATTAACTTCACTGCCAATTCTGATTGCTTTATTATTTTGCACGTGAAAACCCTGAACTATTTCGCTGCCAGCAAGTAACAAAACTGCAAAAAGTCTTGCCATGAAGGCAACACGCACAACTCTAACTTCCGCAGCACCTG
>JAPUKJ010000132.1 GCA_027295705.1 Ignavibacteria bacterium
CTGGATGGAACGCCAATGATACCGATCTTTCTCATATTACTCTCCTTAACGCTCCGCTTCACAGGCCGAGGCGCTTGTTGCCGAGGTCCTTGTGAAAGCGTTTGTTAGCAGTTAAGTTTCAGCCTAAGCTGCATCAAGCCAGTTTCTTCGTGTAAATGCTCATCCACTTGGCTAAAACCACATTTTTCGTAGAACTTCCGACCAACTAGATTATCCTTGAATACATCAAGCTCTAAGACCTCCCTAATACTCCTGGCTTTATCCATTAATGCCAGTCCGATTCCCTGGCCGTGGAACTTGGCATCAACAAAGATTGCCCCAACCTCATTTCCGATGAGGGCTATAAAGCCAACAACAACGCCATCCAGTTCGTAGACCCACGTTTCCGCGTTTGGTAGATAGAGAGCAGCTATATTCCTGCGCTCTCGTTCAAAAAATTCTTCATCGAGGAACGGGTGAGCAACTTGAGATGCTGAATACCACGACTCAAGTAATCCGTTTAAATCCTTTTCTTCATATTCTCTAATCATCATTCCTTTTCGCTAGCCCTGCTAACGCCAACGTTATGTGGCGCAGCAAGCCTACTCTGTCCTATTTTCACGCTCAGCCTGCGTCCGCTCCAGCGAGCCGTTGGGCGCCCACTTCACTTAGTTGAGATTGCTCTCTCGGTTTTCGAGCTGGCAGCAGCGCCACTTTTCCGCTCCCGCATCAACACATAAATCGATGGCAGCAACCCGATTAGCACGGTGGCGTTGAGAACCAAGACAAATGGGTCATCTGACTGAAAATATAGGAAGAAAAAGAACAAGACGAAAAAGCTTCGAATGAAGACCGATGGTGGGTAATACTTGTAATCTTCGTAATAAGCGATCAGGCCGATCAAGCCCCCGAACCCTACCATCAAGACGCCTGCTACGCGCCGTATAACGTCGCCATATTGTCCATTAGACTGAAGAAAGAGGCTTCGACCACAAAACTTGACTAACACTCCGAACTTAATGATTCCTCTTGACTTTTACAAGTACACAAAACCCGCCAATCGCCTGCAAACGCTTGGTTATGTGTTCTATTCAATTAATTCTCAACGAGCCTGTGTAAGGCCCGTTTCAATGGGTTTTATATTTTGTTGGGAGCAGTGTGTTTTTTTATTATTTTTTGTCTCTGTCACTTGTTATTTTCACTTTCTATTAGTTTTTTTAGTGCTGCAAAAGTGTCTATAAACTGCTTTTTCATTTTTCTTTTGATAAAGAAGTTAGACAGTTTTCCTTTCAGTCCAATGGGGTCGTAATAGTTTTTCAATTCTAAAATGGTCTTGTCTTTCCCTTTTTCAGTGAGTGTTATTTCACTGGTAAAGTCGTGTAGAAGTTTATGTAGTCCCCAGGTATCTTCTGGTGTCTTTACGACCATTCTTTTATTCTTTTCATATTCTACTACTTCTTCAACACAACTTCCTTTTCTTGGTCCGTCAGGAACGATGCATTTATATTTCACTCCTTTGTCTCTGAATTGAGTGCCTGATAAGTACTCAACTTGTTTGACGAGAGGGTGAAAAGAAGTAATCAGGGATAAGTCGTCTGCGTATTTACCCACAACTTCTATTGGTGCGTTTATTTCAATTTGAAGCTCCGATTGTAGTTTATTACTCATTTTCTCATTTGTCTGTTTAGTGCGAAATCACTTGGCAACGGTTCACGTTTGGTAACCCATTCATGTGGAACCTCACCAACTGATAATGCCATTATACCACCGATTATAGCACAGGTTGTATCTCGGTCACCTGCTCCCGCAGCCGTCGTCCATAACGCTGCTCCAAAATCATCAAAGTTGTGCGCCACACACCAAAGGCAAAATGGCACTGTATCTTGAGCAGAAACCTGCCATCCCGTTCCAAGGCGTTCAACGGCCATTTCAAAATCATCCTCGGGGATTCGTTTGGCGAGTTGAATACCATTGCGAGTTTCTCCATCAGGAATGTATTGTGCCACCTCTGATAAGAAGGCGTCTTTATTCCGAAAACTTGGATCAGCGACTATCGCCGCAGCCACAGCAACAGCAATAGCTCCCGCTTGACCTTCAAGATGAGCATGTGTAATCACAGCGGACTTCTGTGCTTCTGCAGCTGCTCGTTCTGTTTGACCCTGCAAATAACCTCCAATTGGTGCTGCACGCATAGCGGCCCCATTGCCGTATGAGCCACCATCAAACAATTGAGGGGACAGATCACGCCAATCACCGCCGGCACTGATTTTGGTGAGAAGGCGTGCTGCTCCTGAACCATAACCTCTGTCAGGTTCCTCCATGAATTTATCAGTAAAACATTTGGCCAACACATCTTGTTCGATTGTTTCAAACTCAGATAAAATTTCAACGATTGACAAAGCCATATGTGTATCATCTGTCCATTGCCAGAGACCAGGTGGCAATTGCCGACTGGAAATCCATAGAGAAGCTGCCGATGATGTGCTTCCTTCACCCAAAGCAGCCCCAAATGCATCTCCTGTCGCTAATCCCTCGAGGCTGAGTAACGCTTTCTCGATTGATGCCATTCATTGCCCCTTTTCGCCACTATTTAACCCTTACAGTACTGTTGTTCATTTTTGTGCTATATCAAGAACCGCTACATATACGCCTGCCACGACCATCGCCATACGTTCATAGTCGAGCAGCTCTGGCGTGTCGCGTTCCGTATGGTAGTTCATGTTTCTAAGAAATGCAGTGTCGGTGATCATTATCCCGGGATAGCCGTTGTTCCAGTAATTCAGATGGTCCGACCAATCTATGCCCGGAACCAGATGTGGAGGCGCATTAATTGAATAGACTGGAAGCTTGGTTGCTCTCTGCATCGGCGCCTTGACGCTGCGCACATCCGCTCCAGAACCCAGATCTCCGACCACAGCAATCCAATTGCCTTCAGTCGGATACAGGAGTTTCAGTAAAGATAAAGGAAAACGTTGACTGTTGCTATCATCACTAAAGTAACCGATCATCTCCATTGAAATCATCATTCGAACCCTTATTCCCTGCTCTTGTAGCTGGTTTGCATGTGCCGCACTACCCATCTCGTCAGTTCTGAAGAAAGGTGGTTCCTCCAATGTATATGCTACTAACTCAACCGTCATTGGCAAGGATGCACTGTCAAGGAGTTGTGCAAGCTCAATAAGACCAGCGACTCCACTTGCATTGTCATCTGCGCCGGGAAGTTCACCAGCCGCATCATAGTGAGCGCCGATGACGATTCTCTCCTGTGTTTCAGGGCCAAGCTTTAGGATTACATTGCGATATAATAGACTGTCAACTTTATAGGTCTGTTCCGATATTCTACCGTTAGTGTTCTCAAACTCTGTTCTAATGTAAGCCGCCGCGTGGTCCAGATTTTCTGTATGTTTGTAGTCCCGAGGGGCGAATTTCTCGGATAGCATTGTCACGTGCGTCTTAAGTCGCGTTGGTTCTACCTCCACCGCAATCTCAGTTCGTTTTGCGAATAGTAACGGTTGTGTTACCTGAAACCAAATCACGATGAGTAGGAGTACAACGACCGACACAAAGATAAGTAGGAATAGCTTTAGCTTACGCATTTATGAACTGCTGATTGGATTGTACGGAAGCGAACCTTCTCAAGCGATTTAAGAATACTATTGAAACTTGATTTTTTGAACATATTTACCACTACCAACTCGCGCTACTTACAAAAATAAGGTGTACAACCTGGGTAGCATTAACGTAAAAAACTCACCTATCAAGAT
>JAPUKJ010000133.1 GCA_027295705.1 Ignavibacteria bacterium
TTGCCATCGCGAGCAGCAAGAACTCTGTACCCTCCCCGCTCAGGCAAGAATAGTCTTTTGCATAAGATGAACTAATTGAACCTCTCGCCATCCTTGATTCTATATCCGCGAAGGAACTCTTCTACAGTCATCCTTTTCTTCCCCTCTTGTTGAAGCTCATCGATTGCAATCATCACGTCCCCGGTGCAAACGTGCAGTGCATCGGCTGTCGCGAACACAGTCCCCGGTTTTCCTCTCGAGACAGTGTCAAAAACCTGGGTGCGATAGATCTTCACAACTTTGCCAGCGTGGCTAGTAAAGGCGGCCGGATATGGGGAGAGCCCCCGCACAAGGTCATGAATGTTGTGTGCAGACTGATCCCAACGAATCCTGCAATCATCCCTAGTAATCTTTGGTGCTGGTGAAGCCTGCGAATCGTCCTGCGTCTTGGGCAAGGCCTTTCCCTGCTCCAGTAGCCGCACAGTGTGAAGCACAATTTCCGCACCTACCTCGGCGAGTTTGTCGTGGACACTACCGGCATCGTCCTCTGCACTTATTGGAATCCTTGCTTGTAGTAGAATCCCCCCAGTATCAACCTTCTCTTGCAACATGAAGGTTGTCACGCCAGTTTCTTTTTCTCCCTTGATGATGGCCCAGTTAATGGGAGCTGCGCCTCGATACCTGGGCAGCAACGAAGCATGAAGATTGAATGAGCCTAATCTGGGGATCGCGAAAACATCTTTGGGAAGAATTCGAAATGCGACAACGACGATCAGGTCGGGCTGCAGATCTTTGATCTGCTTGAAAAAAGTCTCGTCTTTGAGGTTGGTAGGCTGCAGGATGGTAAGGTGATGATTGAGAGCAACTCGCGTTACTGGTGAAGGGGATAGTTTCTGCCCTCTTCCGCGCGGCTTGTCAGGAGCCGTAACTACAGCAGCGAGAGAGTAGTGATTATCAAGAAGTGTCTTAAGACTCGGGACCGCAAATTCAGGCGTTCCCATAAATACAATATTCGTTGTGAAGTGATTGGCCTCCTCCCGTTATTTTGCTTGAACGCTTTGACGCCCGACAGGCAGAACATCACTAACGATAGGGTAGCTTACCTCCACCTCTCCTCGCTGAATCTTGTTAAGCCGGCCTCGAAGAAGCTTTTTCTTCGCAGGGTCGAGGTAATCGACGAAAAGAACCCCATTCAGGTGGTCGATCTCATGGAGCATAACCCGGGCAACCAAGCCACTCGCCACAAGCTCTCGGTCTTTGAACTCCAAATCCTTGTACCTCACTCGTATTACCTCAGGCCGGTCTACCTCCTCACGGACTTCCGGAATGCTTAGACACCCTTCTTCCATAGTACATTTGCCCTCTTCGGAGAGAACCTCCGGGTTGATGAGCGCAATCGGTGCTTGATCCTTGGTTTCTTCCATCTCTGACACATCGACCACTATAATCCTTTGAAAAGCCCCCACCTGGTTTGCTGCAAGTCCAATTCCACCTGCCTCTCGCACGGTTTCGAACATGTCATCCACGAACTTGGTCAACTCGTCATCCTGGCTGCGGACAGGTTTAGCTTTCCTCCGCAAAACAGACTGACCGTACATGTAGATGGGCAGAACCGACACTCAATATTCTCCAGACAATTCCAAAAATCGTTGTAAGTGCAATATAAACCTTCATGCGGCCAAGTTCAATCTGTTGCAAAAAAACCTAGCGTTCTACGCGATTAGTTAACCACTCTACGCGCACCTATGAACCGTTTCTTGTAGTAGGAACTTTCCAGTGAGGAAAACGTCACTCCGTACGAAACACTAGCATGGACAAACAAATCGTCCTCTACATAAATACCGACATGCGACGGGCCATGTCCTGTTGTATTAAAAAAAACAAGATCACCAAACTGTAGATTACCCTTCGAAACTGCGGAACCAACCTTGTATTGATTCCTTGTAGAGCGGGGAAGGGACAAATTGGCCGAGGCTGAGTACACTTTTGATGTTAGAGCTGAGCAGTCGATGCCCTCCTTCGACGATCCCCCAAAGTCATACGGTACGCCAAGGTATGATACAACATTTAGCAAAAACCGATCACGATTCAATCCTTCGGGAGTTTCATTCTTGTAGCGCGTAGAAGATTTCTTTCGAGAAAGAATCCTTCTTTTGACGTTGTCAAGATTGACCTTTCTGTCGTCCTCACGCATTTCCTCTTCTTTAATCTTGGATGCGAACCGAAACTCATCGTCTTCCTGGATTATCGCACTTGTGGGTGCATCAGAGGAGCGAAAACGGGGTGAAGATGAAGAACAACCAATCGCGTAGATTCCCACCAAGGTTGATACAAGGAACGACCATGCTGAAAATCTGCAATCATCAACCATGCCAACAGCATACAAAAAAATAAAGCCTCCAGCAAGGAGGCTTTACATGACATCTGGTGGGAAAATCAACCCAGATACGAACGTAATTGCTTGCTGCGCGATGCATGTCGCAAGCGTCGGATCGCCTTCTCCTTAATCTGGCGGACGCGTTCCCGTGTCAACCTGAACTTCTCGCCTATCTCTTCGAGCGTGAGGGAGTGTTCACGTCCCAACCCAAAGTAGAGCCTGATGACTTCCGCTTCACGATCGCTAAGTGTCGAGAGAGCCCTCTCCACCTCGTTGCTTAACGATTCCTTTAGAAGATCATTGTCTGGTGCAGGCTGACGTTCATCCTGTATAACATCCAGCAGACGGTTGTCCTCACCTTGCGCAAATGGCGCGTCCATTGATAAATGTCTGCCGGAAATCTTGAGTGTGTCAGAAACCTCAAACAGGGACATGTCGAGCTCTTCCGCTAGTTCGTTTGCACTAGGCTCGCGTTCAAACTCCTGTTCTAACGAACTAAAGGCCTTTCCAATCTTGTTTAGCGCGCCGACACGGTTTAACGGCAACCGCACGATGCGAGATTGCTCAGCCAGCGCCTGTAGGATTGACTGACGTATCCACCACACTGCATATGAGATAAATTTGAATCCACGCGTTTCGTCAAATCTCTTTGCCGCTTTTATCAAACCCAAATTTCCCTCATTTATCAAGTCGCCAAGAGAGAGACCCTGGTTCTGGTACTGCTTTGCAACGCTTACGACGAAGCGGAGGTTCGCCTTCGTGAGCTTCTCCAGCGCTAGTTGATCACCCTTCTTTATCCGCTGTGCAAGCTCAATTTCTTCCTCCGACTTCAGCAAGTCAACTCTACCTATTTCCTGCAGATACTTATCGAGAGATTGACTCTCCCGATTTGTATACTGCTTGGTAATCTTTACCATTCACTCACCTTGAATAGTCGGGAATTATTCTTACACATCTTCTTTGTGATCAATCCGATCGACGATCCCTACAATGCTCGCGTCGACCGGAGCCATATCCACAGGCAAAGGGATTACTGCCTCACGCGCCGTAATGTACAATACAGTCTCGCCGACGCCAGCACCCACTGTATCCACTGCAACTATCGGATCGCCAACTTTCTGTCTTCTGCCGTTTAGGGGCTGGACGAACTGAAGTTTGAAGCTCTTCAAATTCTCATCCTTCCGTGTTGCCCACACTGTCCCGATTACCTCCGCAAAGAACATGCCAGAGCCTCAGTCAGCCACATCAAGTTTATCCACCACGGCCATGATTACCGCGTCCACAGGCTTGTTCTTTGTGGAGGCAGTTTGCCGCGCTGAACTTCCGCTGCAGAACAGAACGATATCACCCACTCCGGCCTGAACTGTATCTACCGCCACGACGAACGTGTCTTTTAATTTATACTCCAAATCTACATGTTTGACAATCTGGAACTTCATCCCTACCAGTTCTTCATCTTTTCGAGTGGCCCACACCGTCCCAACAACTTTTCCTAATATCATGATTCACCCAGTCATCAATGATGGGAACTACAGCTTCCTAGCAGCATTCATAATCTCTTCACCGGACTCAAATTTCCCTACGAGCTTTGTAGGGATAACCACAAGCCCTTTGACACCCCTAAAATCCTGCTTCCTATCTGTTAAGATAGGTAGACGACTATCTAAACAAAGTCCCGCTACAAGAACGTTCCAGCGCTCCAAGCCCTTGGCCGCTGCAAGCAATTGGCCGTACCTTTTGGCATTCTTGGGATTCAACCCCAAAATCTTCATCGCTGACATCGAATGCTCGACTGCCATATATTCTCTAGTTGACTTCGCCATTGAGAAAAGGTCAATTGCCTGAAATACTGTAACGTAGCAAAAAAACTTACTCATTGCCTGTCGCAGAATCGACGGGTATCGATCACCACAAAGATGCTCAAGAAAAACATCACTGTGAACGATGATTTTCGGAACGCTCAACGTTCCGTTCCCTTGGCAAATCTCGTGAGTCTCCGACGGATCCCCTTGTTGTATCTAAGTGCGCCCTCAGAGAGTAGGAACTTCACAACCTGATCGCGTGATTCAAGTTGTGTAGTGGCAATTCTTTCGATCTCTTCTTCCTTCACTCGCCTTTCGCGCAACTTGGAGCTAATTACCCTTCCGGTCAAACGTATATGAATCTTTCGTCTGGACTTCCCACCGAAATCATCAAGTACGGTTTGCGGTACGGCAATGTTCCCGTGCCGATTTATCGTCCCCTCAAACTCTACGCTTTTGCGACCCTGATCTGGAATCCACATGCCCAAGCAAAGACACTCTGGTCGGGTGAACGGTGTTAAGAATTGCCGAGCTCTCCGATGCCTACCGCCATTTTGAAACGAAAGAGGAACCTGTTACGAAAGATTCCTCTTCACTCAAAGATAATTGCCTCTGAAGCCTTTCTGGTCCCTTCACCAACTTCTATACGGAAAACGGAACAGAAAGTTTAGTTTTGGGAAACGCAACCTCAAGAGTAGATTTGCTTTTCGTTGCACTTGCAAACCTGAACGCGCCGCTGATTGAACTTCCAGCTCGCAGCAACCTTGGACCGTTCAGAAGAGACCATCAAGATCGGTTGGTACACAGTGCCACAGACAAGACACTTAACCCCTTTCGTTGCAGCAGCCTTAGCTACTTTTGCCGCGAATGATTGTTGTTTAGCCATCCTTAGTAAAATCCTTACAAATACAATCAGAAAACTCGAACCAGATTTCCACCCCCTTCAATCGCCTTCTGCAAGACCTGCGAGGTCCCAGCAATTAATTCATCCTTGCGCATGCTCTCAGATAGTCCGCAAACGCCTGCGCTCACAGTCACCGAAAAGCTTTTTCCATCTAATGTGATGATGTGACTAGCAATCTGATTGCGTATCCTCTCCACCCACAAGTAGGCTTCGCTTGCAGCGGTATCAATCAGAAGTACCCCAATCCGGTCAGCATCCTGCTTGCCAACAACATCATACGGTCGGAGGTTGCTGCGGACAATCCTCACAACTTGATACAGTATTGAATCGAACCCCTCCTTTCCGTGGCGATTCACAAGTTCCTTCATCTCGTCGATTACTATTGAAACCAGAGCCAGCTCCGTTCCGAAGTCGTCCGCTCGTTGCACCTCTTCTTCAAGTTTCTTGAGGAAATGCTGCTTGTTGAACGAACCGGTCACATGATCCACAACAACAAAGTCTTTCACAAGATCGTTTACGTAAAGCACCTCAAGCGCCAAAGCAGCATTTTCAACGAGGCGGTAGATGGTTTCAACTTCACTACCTGAGAAATTAGCCTTTACCTTGCTTTCCAGCGTCAATGCTCCATAGCAACGATTGTAGGAGCTGATGGGAACGCACAAGAATGATCCCGAGGAGTCGATCTGTTCAGTGCTGTGAAACCGGATCGATCCCTGAGCACTCAAGTTATCGATTACTTCCACCGTGTTGGTCTTGATCACTCTTCCGACAACGCTATTACTAAAATCAAGAACCTGATCTGGTGTAACGTACGCCTGGCCAGTCTTGTTGACAACCTTTTGCAGCACCCATCCACGCTTCTCGTCTCCATACAAGGCGATAGTGAGGTAGTCCCAGTTCAATAGCCGGTTCGCTTCCTCGGCAAGTGAATTAAGGATCGTAAACTCACTCGGATCAGATTTTATTCTGTCCTGCAATCGACGGATCGACGACAAGAGCTCAGAATCCAACAGCAAATCGTACTTTTCCGTATAGCTCTTGATTAACGCTGAGACAAGCTTCGTAAATTGACCAAGCAGCCTGAGCGTTTCCGGTCCAAATGCGTCCTCTGCTTTGCTGTCAGCAGAAATCACCCCTACAGGAAGTGGGTCTTTTGATCCATTTAAGAAATACACTGGCACAGCCAAGATTGAGTTGATGTACTCGGTCGTTGTGTAGTAATGCACAAGCTCTCTCTCAGACACTGGATTCAATCGCCCAAGAAGTTGGGGCTTTCCGGTCTTCGCGACCTGGCTTACAACATCGTCTCCAATTGGAAACCGCTTAGCAGTCATGAAATCCTGACTATCTGTCGCGTTTGCCTCAAGCACCATTTTCCCCTTGTCTCGGTTTGCCCAAAAGAATGCTACAGAATGGGCAAACAATACTTCTTTCAAAGCGATCAAGGTCTTGTTGAGCAAGAAGTTAAACTCACTTCGAGGTTCCGCCTCACAGCGAAATATGTCCGAATCCAGATCAAAAAAATCGGCCATCTCAAGTTCTCTGACAGGCTCTTCCTTTTGTGAGATCGGAACTGGTTGAGCAGATTTTGTGGAAGGTACAACGGCTTCCTCTTCTTGAATCTCCTTCACCATGAACTTCCCGCCATCTGAAGATTGGTAGTCATCAAAGAGCAACTTCTTCATATGGTCTTCAGGGTGTTGTGAATACAGGTCCTCTTCGTTTTCCTCAGTGACGTCCTGGTAGGTTTGACTACTTTTTCTCCAGGACAAGAAAATAAACGTGGCAGCCCCTAAAAGAATAATTGCACAGATGATCCGTCCGACAACGGAACCAATAAAAAGACCAATGATGAGCACCGCTACTCCTAACAGAGCGACGATTCCGTTGGCAGTCAAAAGCTTTTGGCCAAACGCTTTTACGACCGCCTTGGTGCCACCATCGGCCATTTCCCACCTTTTGTTGGGTACTGCGATGTGCAAAAAAAGCAAATAAATCTAAATAATAATCGCCTGAATGTCAACAACTTGTGCTCGTTGTTTGACTAATCTACCTTAACCATCCGTGTCATCCGTCCATGGGTAAAGAAAATAGCGAGAGGCACGAAATTTGAACCAATCTAGATCTTTCTGCCAGTTAATGCCTATTCTCGAAGGGGATTCAAGATTCAGCAGCAAATCGTAAACTTCCGTAGAGCCCATGAGTCTCTTGAAAGGCCTCGATCTGAGGATGAAATCGGACGGGTACATTCGTTTGATTTGTCCGATGATATGAAGTCCGGTGATAACAGGCTGGAACGACTCTTGGTCGGTGAC